>JAFWAT010000009.1 GCA_017507525.1 Clostridia bacterium
TAATCTCCATAGTGGCAGGAATGATAATGCAGCGCACACCCTCTGCCACTTTGTTTCCCTTTAAAATGCGGTACGCCGTTTCCATATCCTCCATACGGCCGTTGGTGCAGCTGCCGATTACCACCTGATCAATTTTAATATTAGAAAGCGCCTTTGCCTGTTTTGTATTGTCCGGCAAATGGGGGCAGCTGACTGTAGGTGTAATGGCAGATAAATCAATTGTAATTGTTTTTTCATAATCGGCGTCTTCATCCGCTTCAAAAATAACAGGCTTGCGCTCGGTTCTGTTTTCCATATAGACAAGAGTCACCGCATCAACAGGAAAAATGCCGTTTTTAGCTCCGGCTTCCACCGCCATGTTACAAATGCAAAATCTGTCATCCATAGAAAGGCTTTTGATGCCCTCTCCGGTAAATTCCATGCTCTTATACAAAGCACCGTCAACGCCAATTATGCCTATAATGGTTAAAATCACATCTTTACCGCTGCAGTTTTTCGGGAGGCTACCCGTCAGATTAAAGCGAATGGCAGAGGGCACCTTAAACCACGCCATACCGGTTGCCATGCCTGCCGCCATATCCGTACTGCCCACCCCGGTAGAAAAAGCGCCCAGCGCCCCATAGGTGCAGGTGTGGCTATCGGCACCGATGATGCAATCGCCGGCGCAAACAACGCCTTGCTCAGGAAGCAGCGCATGCTCAATGCCCATTTTGCCCACATCATAAAAATGGCTGATGCAGTGGGCGCAGGAAAATTCCCGACACTGTTTTGACTGTTCTGCCGCTTTAATGTCCTTATTAGGAACAAAATGGTCTAAAACGATAGCAATTTTATCTTTATCAAACACCTTTGAAAACCCGGCTTTGCGGAATTCATTAATCGCTACCGGCGTGGTGATGTCATTGCCTAAAACCATATCCAGCCGTGCGTTAATTAATTGTCCGGGACATACAAAACTGAGCCCTGCATGATGTGCCAGAATTTTCTGCGTCATGGTCATACCCATCAGCCTATCTCCTTTTTCTTCATATTGTTAAATGCGCACAAGAGTGCATCCGCACTGGCATGGATAATATCCGTATTAGCACCGGCACCCCAATACATTTTACCCCGATCAGACTGAATGCCGATATATGCCGCCGCAATACTTTTAGAACCCTGCTCCTGCATGCTGTGTTCTGAATATGCCTGCAGGGTATAATTTTCACCGGTATATGCCTTTAAGGCGTTGCTGACAGCGTCCAAAGAACCGTTACCCGCTGCAATAACCACCGTTTCCTCCCCGTTTTCACAGAAAGTAATCTCTGTGCTGACCATGTCTTCACCACGGGTAAAATGCATGTCGGAAACGGTAATCGGAGACGCATCGATAAAGTAGTTTTCTTTGAAGATTGTATACACTCTGTCCGGTTTTAATTCACGATGCTCCCGGTCGGAAATGGCTTTACACAAATAGCTCAAATCTTCACGCATACCGGCAGGCAAAACATAACCGTAGGTCTGCTCCAGCAAGTAAGCAATGCCGCCTTTGCCGCTTTGGGAGTTCACACGAATGACATCCGCATCATAGGTACGGCTGATATCCTGAGGGTCAATGGGAATGTAGGGCACGCTCCATTTGTCCGGCTTGTTGTCTTCACGGTAGCGCATTCCTTTAGCAATGGCATCCTGATGGCTGCCGGAAAATGCAGCAAAAACAAGCGCACCGGCATAGGGCGAACGTTCATGCACCTGCATGCGTGTGCAACGTTCATACACTTCAATAATGGCAGGCAGATTTGAAAAGTCAAGCCCGGGATTTATGCCGTGGGAGAAAAGATTCAGTGCCAGAGTCACAATATCTACATTGCCGGTTCTTTCTCCGTTACCAAACAATGTACCCTCCACACGGTCAGCGCCGGCAAGAAGTGCCAGCTCTGTATCTGCAACACCGGTACCACGGTCATTGTGGGGATGGACAGATACGGTCACGTGTTCTCTGTATTTTAAGTTCTCACTCATATATTCAACCTGATTGGCATACACATGGGGCAGGCTCATTTCAACCGTAACCGGCAGGTTAATGATAACATTGTTGCTCTCTGAGGGTTCCAACACATCAAGCACGGCATTGCAAACCTCGAGCGCATATTCAGACTCTGCACCGGTAAAGCTTTCGGGTGAATATTCAAAACGGAAATTTCCCTCATACTCCGATGCCATTTTTTTCACCAGCTTGGCACCGGAAATAGCAAGCCTTTTAATCTCTTCTTTAGATTTTTTAAAAACCTGCTCCCGCTGTGCCACGCTGACGGAGTTATAAAAATGAATAATTGCATTGGGTGCGCCCTTGCAGGCTTCAAAGGTTTTGCGGATAATATGCTCCCGGCTCTGGGTTAAAACCTGAATCGTCACATCCTCGGGAATCATATTCCGGTCAATCAAGGTCCGCAAAAACTCATATTCCGTTTCAGACGCTGCCGGAAACCCCACCTCAATTTCCTTAAAACCAACCTCGAGTAAAAGTTTATAAAACTCCAGCTTCTCGTCAAGGCTCATGGGAATAATCAGGCTCTGATTTCCGTCACGCATATCCACGCTGCACCAAATCGGTGCTTTTTCAACATGGTCTTTTTGCACCCACTTCGAATGCCCCTCCGGCGCCGGATAATAGCCAATGCCATATTTTGATGCATCCATTATAAAAATCACCCTTTCCACCTGGTAATAAGCAAAAACACCCGCCTCAAATATATCTTTGAGACGGGTGTAAAATAACACTCGCGGTACCACTCAAATTGCGCCAAAGGCGCCACTTCAGGCTCTAACAAACCCTTTTGCACTGACGTAGCATACACGAAAGGCACTACATAATTTCACGCCTTCAGCTCAGAAGTGAGGGGCCATTGGCAACACCTTTATCGGCTCACACCAACCGCCGACTCTCTGAAAAAGCATCTGCCTGACCTTCTTCGTCATAGCTTTTAACAAGATTTATGTAATTTGCCCTCATTATACCATTCCATGCGCCTATTGTCAAGGGGATTTTTCTGCCTATTGCTTTTTAAAACAGAAAGCATCTCTTCTTTTCTGCTTTTAATTTTCTGCATCCTCTGCCTCTACAAAAAATGCTGACATTTTGGTCGGCATTCGCCCAACTCATGCTCCATTTTTTCAACATTTTTAGACTTTACAACTTAATAAATTTGTGTTAAAATAAAGATACCACATCACAATTAAATATGTCCGATTAAAATGCATACATACAAGAGAAACTATTTTTGGTAAAAGGTGTTCTCTCTTTCTCTTGTGTGTAGAAATTAGTCGGTGTGATGTGGTAATCTAACCGAGGGAAACACTTTTTCGGCACATCCTTCGGGGTGTGCTTTTTTATTGTGAGGTGAAAATTATGAGAAAAAAACAAATTATTTATGCAACAGGAACGCCTTTAAAGCCGTCTTGGCAGGGGCGTCGATGCTTGGGAAACGGCGAAAACCTTGAATATGGTTGTTGCTGTGATGAGTGCGATTATTACTTATTTTGCTTCCCGCAGTACGAATGGGAGTTCCAAATTAGCAGGCTTAAAAAACGAATGAAAAAGTTATTTAAAAAATGAAAAACCACCTGCGGGTGGTTTTTCATTTTTTCGTCTCAATACGTTCCTTTATGGCTATATGAAATTTGTTTATAAAATTCGATATAAATCTCGTTGCCGAAAGGCAACATATCGAGCCGTAGGTATATCGAGTTTCATTGAAACATATCGCAAATCCCGTCAGGGAATTATATCGATGCGTGCTCGTTTCGACATAGTAGCACACAGCACTCCACATGACTTGTATTCGGAAACATATCCACGGGTATTATTTTCTCTAAGCTATACCCTTCTCCACACAAGAATTTCAAATCTCTTGCGAGCGTTGCAGGATTACAGGAAATGTACACAATTTTTTCCGGTGCCATGGTGACGAGTGCCTCCAGTGCTTTTTTATCAGCGCCCTTTCTGGGCGGGTCTAAAAAGACCACCGAAGGTTTTTCCTTTTTCAGCTCCGGTGCAATATCCTCGGCTTTACCCAGCAGAAATTCTACATTGCGGACGCCGTTTCGTTCAGCATTTTCTTTGGCATTTTCAATTGCCTGCGGAACAACCTCAACCCCAATGACCCGACCTGCGTGTTTTGCCGCAAACAGCGAAATCGTTCCGATGCCGCAGTATAAGTCCAGCACCGTTTCCCCGCCTGAAAGTGATGCTAAATCAATCGCTGTCTGATAAAGCCTTTCTGTCTGTGGGCTGTTCACCTGATAAAAGCTATGGGCAGAAATGCGGAAGGAAAAGCCGCCCAGAATATCTTCAATATAGTCTTTGCCGTAAAGCAGCTTGTTTTTGCTGCCCAAAAGCAAATTGTTAGCTTCTTTATGAATATTCAGCATAACAGAGGTTAGTCGATAGTCCGTTTTTACTGCCAAAAGCCTGTTTATAAGCTCCTCTTGATGGGGCAGGCTGTCGCCATTGATTGTCAGCACGACCATAGCCTGATGGGTGGCTTCAGCCAGCCGCACAAACAGCCGGCGTGCAAGACCTTTGCGCGTCGCTTCGTGATAAACAGAAACATGATGCTCCCGCAAAAAGGAAACGGCTTCAGAAAGCCACGCCGAGGCTGCCGTATCTCCCTGACGGCAATCGGCAAGGGGAATTAAATCATGACTCCCCGGTGCATAAAAGCCGCCTACCGGCCTACCCTGTTGATCCGTTCCCAAGGGAAATACCATTTTGTTTCTGTATCGTTCCGGACGGGGTGCTGCCAAGGTTTCTGCTACCTCAATATCATGAAATCCGCCAATGCGCTCTATGGCATCTGCCACAATCTGCCGTTTAACGATGCGCTGCTCTTCATAGTCCATATGGGCAAAGTTACAGCCGCCGCAGGTGCCGCAAGCATCGCAAAAATCTGACCGGTGGTGCTTGGATGCCTCTAAAAAGCGCAAAACCCGACCGTAAAAACAGCCGGATTTTACATATTCTATTTGGATTTCAGCCACATCGCCCCGACAGGTTCCGGGCACAAAAACCACGGCGCCATGGATGCGCCCCACGCCGTCACCGCCTGCAGCAATACCCGTTATGGTCACAACCGCTTTTTCACCTGTCTGCATCGTCTTCCTCCTTAGGCCTCTTCGGCTTCCATCTGCATTGCCGTGCAATACACTGCACATTCGAGCCTTTTGCGCATTAAATCGCAAGACATTGTAAGAGGCTCGTTAATACCGCCGCCATACTGCACCGCATTCGCCGGGCAGCCGCCGCTGCAGTAAAATTTTGCAAAGCAGTTCTGGCAGGCAGGCTTTGTATAAATGTTAGAATCGCGGAACATATTGCTGATTTCCTGCTTTAAACCCTGCTCTTTTACATTGCCCAGCTTCATTTCCTCGTTGCCTACAAACTGATGGCAGGGGTAAATATCTCCATCCGGAGAAACAGCCACATATTCGTGACCGGCACCACAGCCGGACAAGCGTTTTAAAATACAGGGACCGCCGGTTAAATCCACCATAAAGTGGAAGAACTGAAAACCGTTACCCTCTTTTTTTCTCTTAACGTATTCAGCCGCCAGTTCTTCGTACTGCCGGAAGAGAACGGGCAAATCTTCCTCACGGAACATATAGTCAGTATCAGCTGATGCCACAACCGGCTCAACAGAAATCTGCTTAAAGCCAAGGTCAGCAAGGTGCAAAACGTCTTCTTTAAAGTCTAAATTCTTTCTTGTAAAAGTGCCTCTTACGTAATAGTTATCCTGATTACGGGACTCAGCCATATCCTGAAAACGGGGGACAATGGCGTCATAACTGCCACTGCCGTCAACACGGATACGCATAGCGTCATTCACGCACTTTCTGCCATCAATGGAGAGAACGATGTTACCCATTTCCTTGTTGATATATTCTTTTTTAGCTTCATCCAGCAAAAGACCGTTAGTGGTGATGGTGAAACGGAAGTTTTTGTCGTGGTCTTTTTCAATGCTTCTTGCATAGCTGACAATACCCTTAACCACTTCAAAGTTTAATAAGGGCTCACCACCAAAAAAGTCAACCTCTAAGTTCTTGCGGTGACCGGAAGCTTTGATTAAATAATCAATGGCATTTTTACCCACCTCAAGGCTCATGAGCCCACGGGGACCTTCATAGCTCCCGGTTTCTGCAAAGCAATATTTGCATCTGAGGTTACAGTCATGGGCAACATGCAGACACATGGCTTTAACCACCGAATCCCGGTTAGGGCGGTTTTTCGCAATTTCAGCATAAGGGTCTTCCGCGTATAAAATACCTTCTTCTTTTAAAGATAAAAGCTCTTGCCAAACCTCTTCTAATTCTTCCTTTTTATAGCCGGGAAGCTTGTCTATCACATTCTGCGGCAGGCTGCCTTCCGGTGCCTGATCCCCTAAAGCCTGCAGAAGGTCAAAGGTCATTTTGTCAATAATAGAAACAGCACCGCTGTTTGAATCCATTACAATCTGTGTGCCGTTCATTGAAAAGCTATGTACCATTTTAAAAATCCTTTCGTTAAACGAAAAAAAGCAGGACCGGAATCCAGCCCTGCTATTTCTTCATTATGCTCTTTCGCACTTCTGGTTAGCAACTGTGCAAGAGGTTTTGCAAGCAGACTGGCAGGATGTCTGACATTCGCCGCAACCGCCTTTTTTAGCAGTTTCTTTTAAAGTGCCCTTGGTTAACGTTTTGATATGCTTCATTTTTATTTCCTCCTTAGTATCTTTTACCTTTGGCTGACATGTTAATCCCTAAAATACCGCCGAATGCACCGCCGAATATTCCGATTGCCAGCAGAATCAATATGTAATTATTACAAAAGAAGCTGCCGGAAACCAAAAGGGAAATAACATAAAGCACCAAAGCATATAAAATGCCTGTTAATGCGCCGTTTAAATAACCACGGCTTCTGCCGGATTTGGCAGATACCATCCCGGCAAGCATCACGCTTACCACCATGGTAACGGTTGTAATAAACGGAATTGCGTTCTCAGATAAGCCGGTGTAGGTAAGGAGCAGTGCCGCCACAAAAAAACACAATCAGGGTAAACCCCAATGCAACGAGCATGGCCTTACCAAAGCCCAAAAACACGTTTTTTAAAACGCCGCTATCTGAGACAGTTTTATCACTATACATAAAATTCCTCCCGCGCAAGATGTTGTTACATCTTATGAGGCGGAGAGAATTTTTATGACAGCAAGCTTAGTCAGAAATGGGTTTTTCAACTGTGCTGATTGCCCAACGCTCAAGCAGAATCAACTGCTTTTCTGTGTTTGAGCCGGTTTCAACAAAAACCCTATCATCTTTAATTCTTGCAATTTGACCGACAATACCGCCGATAGTAACGATTTTGTCACCAACCTTTAAGCTTGCCAGCATTTCTCTCTTTTCCTTATCCTTTTTCCGCTGGGGTCTGATTAAGATAAAATAGAAAATCAAAATCATCGGCACAAAGGTAACAAGCATGCTCACAAGGCCACCCAATCCGCCTGCAGCAGCATTCATGCCTTCAGTTGCCGGTTCAGCAAATACACTCCACATTGTGTTGCACCTCCAACAATATTTTTACAATGTACCTTTCATTATACCTGTTTTTCCTAAATTTATCAATAGATTTTTCCAAGCTTTCCAAAATACAACCGAAAGAATGTATGTTATATGTCGTAAAGCATTCCCTTGCGCACCGGCTCAGGATTAGCCCCCAAGGCGCTTGCAATGGCAAAGGCAAAATCTGCCGCCGTACCGGCACCCCGTGATGTAATCACATGACCGTCACACACCACTCTATCCGCTTTGGCTGCGGCACCCAAAAGCTCTTGTTCATAGCCGGGGTAGCAGGTGGCACAGCGACCCTCGGTGATTCCAAAAGCGCCCAAAATCTTCGGTGCAGCGCAAACAGCTGCCACAATTTTACCGGCTTTATCGGCTTGTTTCAGCAGTGCCTCCAGGTCGCTGCACGCCTGCAAATTGTCAGACCCCGGAAGGCCGCCGGGGAGAATAAGCGCACAAGCGGCATCAAAATCAACCTCTTCTAAGTAGCTGTCTGCCACAACGGGAATCCCGTGAGCACCGCAGACCAGCAAATTGTCACTAATGGATACGGTTTGTACCGAAAGCTGACACCGCCTTAAAATGTCAATCACGCTGATTGCTTCAATTTCTTCAAAACCCTCTGCCAAAAATACATATACCATGGAAAGGCTCCTTTCGTTGACTTTTTCTTTTACCTATATTATACTAGTTTTAACCATAGGTTACAAGCTAAAAAACAAAGAAATTTATGAAGGAGAACGATTATGCCGGACAGAGTTTATATCATTGACAATCGCTATTACGATGCTGTTTATGCTGCTTTTGCCGGCAACCGCACGTTTTTGCCATCCGTTACCTGCCACGCTTTAGCGGCGCCTGTTTCTGCTCATCCGGACATGGTTTTGTTTTCCGCCGAAAAAGGTACCTGCATCTGTGCCGCTGAGGTTTACAGTCAGTACCTGAAAATTTTATCACCTTTTGGCGTAGAGTTGGTACAGGGCAACGCTTCATTAGGTAGTGACTATCCGGCAGATATTGCATATAATGTATTAAACACGCGTGCCGGTGCTTTTGCCCGATTTGACAGCACCGACAAGCATCTTACCCGCCTGTTGGATAAAAAGCATATCAAAAAGGTAAATGTAGGTCAGGGCTATGCCCGTTGCTCTTCCGTTTCCTTTGGAGATGCTTTGATTTCAGCAGACCCCACAATCATAAAAGCCGGAAAAGAAGCCGGGCTTTCTGTACTTTCCATCACTCCCGGCTATGTCAATCTTCCCGGTTATGACTACGGCTTCATAGGCGGCGCCTCCGGCATACTGGGCGGCGATACCGTGGCATTTTTCGGTGACCTTTCCTACCATCCCGACGGTGAAAAAATCCGCAATTTCATCACTGCAAACGGCTTTTTTGTGGCAGAAATGCCCGGCCAGCCGCTTTCTGACATTGGTACAATTTTCTGCATAGAGTTGTGAAAAATGTGTATAATACATCGTATATTTTTGTTTCCGAAAGGGAGTGAACCCATTTGCAAAACCGAATCACACTGGGTTTAAACGGCGATGTCGGTCTGATTCAAACACGCCTTTTCAATCACCCTGAATGTGTGTTTCCCATTTCCATTTCCAAAGACGAAACGTCAGGCTCTGTCACCTATATTTATTTTGAACCCTCTGACGATGTATTTGTTTTAGACCAATATGTAAACGTTTTGGCGGAGTATATCATTGAGCGATATGAATGTCGCCTGCTTCGGCGCGTTTTAGAAGAAGAATACCGTGAGCTTTCTCCGCTGCAAAAACGTGAGGTTTTAAAAAGCATTGAGCTTTTCAGCGACGACCCTGCCATCGGCTACCGTGCACGAAAGCAGGCGGTGCTTCTGAGCATTTATGACTACTTAAAAGAAGACACCACCATGCTGATAGACGGTTTTGTTGCCTTTCGGCTGAAAGAATATGAATCTATTTTATCCCAGCTGGCAAAAAGGCTGGTGGAGCATTACCTGACCCGAAAAGAATATGAAGAATTTATCTCTCTGCTGAAATATTTTGTGAATGTTCAGGAGCAAAGACCTGAAAAAACGCACATTATAATAGGCGACAGTGGCGGTTACACGCTGCTGGATGAACAGGGCGAGGACATTACCGCCCCCTCATTTGCTGATTTCATTGAGGGAGAAATTTTGTTGACGGAAGAAGCCTACGACGATTTACTCATCAGTGTTTTAATTACGCTGGCACCGAAAACCATTACCGTTCACAATTGTCTGGCAATTAAAAATCATGAGCTTTTTTCTACGATTTCTCAGGTTTTTGACGGTAAAATTGACTACTGTTCAGGCTGCCATTTTTGCAAAAATTAATCTCTAAGACGGGTTCGCCAAAGGGCAATCCGTCTTTTTCTTTTCTGCCTTCCTCATTGTCGTTATATTATAGGAAAAGACTTGAAAAAAACCGCTAAAAACTATTGATTATACAGCAAAAATATGATAAAATAGTATTTCAAGTATATACTTTTGAGAGGAAGATTGCTGTGCAAAAGCTAGGTCTCAATGGAATAAGAGAAAAATATTTATCTTTTTTTGAAGGAAAAGGTCATTACAGAATGCCCAGTTTTTCACTGGTGCCTGAAAATGACCCCAGTCTGCTGTTGATTAATGCCGGTATGGCGCCCTTAAAGCCCTACTTCACCGGTCGGCAGATGCCCCCCAGCAAACGGGTGACCACCTGCCAGAAATGCATCCGCACACCGGATATTGAACGCGTGGGTAAAACCGCCCGTCACGGCACATTTTTTGAAATGCTGGGTAACTTCTCCTTCGGTGATTATTTTAAGCATGAAGCCACAGCCTGGGCGTGGGAATTCATTACAAAAGAACTGGAAATCCCCGTTGACAAGCTGTGGGTTACCATTTATGAAGACGATGACGAAGCCTTTGAAATCTGGACAAAGGAAGTGGGCGTTGCCCCTGACCGCATTGTCCGCATGGGTAAGGAAGATAACTTCTGGGAAATCGGTTCCGGTCCTTGCGGCCCCTGCTCGGAGCTTTACTATGACCGCGGTGAAGAAAACGGCTGCGGTTCCCCGGATTGCGGCGTAGGCTGTGAGTGTGACCGTTTCATTGAATTCTGGAATCTCGTGTTTACCCAGTTTGATAAGCAGGAAGACGGCACTTATGAAAAGCTGGCGCATCCTAACATTGATACCGGTATGGGTCTTGAACGTATTGCCTGCATCATGCAGGGCGTTGACTCTTTGTTTGATGTTGACACCATTTACAGAATTTCTGAAAAAGTTTGTGAAATGGCAAAGGTTGAATATAAAAAAGACGAAAAGACCGATGTTTCTATCCGTGTTATCACTGACCACATCAGAAGCACCGTGTTCTTAGTATCTGATGGGGTTCGTCCTTCGAACGAAGGCAGAGGCTACGTTCTGCGTCGACTCCTCCGCCGTGCTGCGCGCCATGGTAAGCTTTTGGGCATTAACAAGGCATTTTTGGCTGACCTTGCCGACACCGTCATTAACGAATCCTGTGGTGCTTATCCTGCACTTTCTGAAAACCGTGACAGAATTAAAAATATCATCCGCATGGAAGAAGAACGGTTCATCGAAACCATCGACGCCGGCTTTGCAATTTTAAACAGCTTTATCAGCCAGCGTTCAGAAAATGAGAAGGATACTCCCTTCTCCGGCGAGCAGGCATTTAAATTATATGATACCTATGGCTTCCCCATTGATTTGACCCGTGAAATCTTAGCAGAAAAGGGCATCTTAGTTGATGAAGAAGGCTTTGCCGCTGAAATGGACAAACAGCGTCAGCGTGCAAGAGCTGCCAGCAAAATGAACGATGTGGGCTGGGATGATAGAATTGCCGATATTTTAGTGGCTTACAATCCCACCAAGTTTGTCGGTTATGACGAATTAGCTGCAACGGTAAAGGTTTTAGCCGTGATTGCAAACCAGGAAAAGGTTACAAGCCTTTCTGACGGTGAAGGCATTGCCGTTTTAGATACCACGCCGTTTTATGGTGAAGGCGGCGGTCAGGTTGGCGACAAGGGCGTACTTTATAACGACCTGTGCCGTGCTGAGGTTTTAGATACCAAAAAGACAGCCGATGGAAAATTCTATCATATTGTTAAAGTTACAGAGGGCGAGCTGAAAGAGGGCGATGAACTGACGGCACAGGTTGACACCGATTACCGCAGTGCCATCTCCCGGAATCACAGTGTAACCCATTTGCTGCATAAGGCGCTGCAAAACCGCTTCGGCAGCGAGGTTGGTCAGGCAGGTTCTTTGGTTGAAAACGGCCGTATGCGTTTTGATTTCACGCTGACACAGCCCATTTCTAATGAGGATTTAAAGATTGTTGAAGCAGAGGTTAACCGTTACATTTTAAGCGCTCTTTCTGTTTCATGGGAGAATATGCCCATTGACGAAGCAAAGAAACTGGGCGCAACCGCTATGTTCGGTGATAAATACGGCGATGTTGTCCGGGTGGTTACCATGGGTGATTATTCTATGGAGCTTTGCGGTGGCTGCCATGTGAAAAACACCGCTGAAATCGGTCTGTTTAAAATCTTATCCGAAGGTGGCGTTGCTGCCGGCATTCGCAGAATTGAGGGTGTCACCGGTTTTGGCGTGCTGGATGAACTCTACAGCCTTGAAACCGAGCTTGCATCAGCTGCATCTGTGCTCAAATGTGCTCCTCGCGATGTAGCACAAAAAGCCCAGGCGCTGCAAAGTGAATTAAAAGCAGCCGGCTCTCAGATTGAAGCAATGACTGCTAAAATGGCAAAGAATGCCGCAGCAGACCTTTTAAACAATGCAACTGTTGTTGGCGATGTAACTGTTGTTACCGCTAAGCTTGAAAATACAGGGGTTGACGGCATGCGTGCTTTGGGTGACTCTGTTAAAGAAAAGCTGCCCTGCGCCTTTGTGGCACTGGCTGACGTTTCCGGCGACAAGGTAACCTTTATCACCATGGCGACCAAAGACGCTGTAAAAGCAGGCGTTCATGCCGGCAACATCATTCGTGAAATGGCGCGCATTGCCGGCGGCGGCGGTGGCGGCCGTCCTGATTCTGCTCAGGCAGGCGGTAAGAATGCCGAAAAAGCAGACGAAGCACTTAAAAAAGCGATTGCGTTAGTAAAAGAAACCCTTCAATAATAACAAGCAACATTCACGAAAAGAGGTGAAGCAACCGTGAATTTACCAAATATATTAACGCTGATTCGAATGTTCTTAGTCCCTTTGTTTGTGGCGGTATTCTACAATGAAGAGGGCATGCGGGTTTGGTCTAGCCTGATTTTTATTGTAGCAAGTGCAACAGACGTATTAGACGGATATTTGGCTCGAAAACTGAATTTGAGTACGAAATGGGGGCAGTTAATGGACCCGCTGGCTGACAAATGTATGCAGCTTGCCGTTATATTAACTTTGTTCTCTGTCCGGTTGGTGCCGGCCTGGTTCATCATCATCTTAGTACTAAAAGAGTTAATGCTCATTTGCGGCAGCATCTTTTTATACAGTAAGAAAACCTATGTAAAGGCCAATCACGCAGGAAAGCTCAATACGGTGTTTCTCTTTGTTGTCATGACCCTTCTTTTGTTGCTTCCCTCCATGAATGTCACGGTTAAAAATATTCTACTGGGCTTTTCAGTGGCACTGACGCTTTTGGCCGGAATCACATATTTATATTTGTATTTCGTCCATAATCAGTCTTTTAAGAAATATGCACCTAAGAAAAAGAAAGGAGAGTCCGTATGACAACAATCGGTTGGATTTTAATTGTCGTCGGTGCGCTGGTAAATTATCTGGCAAAGCCGGTGCTGAAGAAAGCGACAAAAACAAACGACGATCCGGAACAAAAACTTTTATACATCATTAAAATTATAGGCTTATGCGTGGTCATCGCAGGTGCGGTGATGATTTTTATGGCAGGGGGTAAAGTAGATGTCGGAACAATTAGATAAAATATATAATCCCGGCGAAGTGGAAGACAGACTGTATAACAATTGGGTGGAAAAAGGATATTTCACACCGGAAATCGACCCGGAAAAAGAACCTTTTACCATTGTGATTCCGCCGCCGAACGTAACCGGTCAATTGCACATGGGTCATGCCTTAGATGAAACACTGCAGGATATTTTAATCCGCTATAAGCGCATGGCAGGTTTTAGCACCTTGTGGGTACCGGGAACGGACCACGCCGGTATTGCAACGCAGATTAAGGTTGAAGAAATGCTGAGAAAGGAAGAGGGAAAAACCCGCTATGATTTGGGGCGCGAAGCCTTTACCCAGCGTGTTTGGGACTGGAAACACCAGTACGGTACCCGCATTATTAACCAGCTCAAAAAACTGGGTAGCTCCTGCGACTGGACCCGTGAACGGTTCACCATGGATGAAAACCTTTCCAAAGCTGTGAAAGAGGTCTTTGTTACCTTATATGAAAAGGGCTTGATTTATCAGGGCGAACGCATCATTAACTGGTGCCCCAACTGTATTACGGCTCTGTCTGACGCTGAGGTTGAATATGCTGAGCATCAAGGTGCTTTCTGGCACATCCGTTACCCGGTTAAAGACAGCGATGAATCCTTTGTCATCGCTACCACCCGTCCCGAAACCCTGCTGGGCGATACTGCCGTTGCAGTTAATCCTGAGGACGAACGTTACACGCATTTAGTAGGCAAAACCTTGATTCTGCCTTTGGTAGGTCGTGAAATCCCCATCATTGCAGATGAATATGTTGATAAAGAATTCGGAACCGGTGCTGTTAAAATTACACCGGCTCATGACCCTAACGACTTTGAAGTGGGTGCCCGTCATAATCTGCCCATTATTAAGGTATTAGACGATAGCGCCAAGGTCAATGAAAACGGCGGTAAATATCAGGGCCTTGACCGGTATGAAGCCCGCCGCCAGATCATCAAAGACCTAGATGCGCAAGGCTTTTTGGTTAAAACCGAAGACCATGTTCACAACGTTGGTCAGTGTTACCGTTGCAGCACCACCGTTGAACCCATCACCTCCCGTCAGTGGTTTGTTAAAATGGGTCCTTTAGCAGAAGAGGCGCTCCGTGTTGTAAAAGACGGCACCATTTCTTTTGTGCCTGACCGTTTCTCCAAGACCTATACTAACTGGATGGAAAATGTCCATGACTGGTGTATTTCCAGACAGCTCTGGTGGGGCCACAGAATTCCGGCTTATTACTGCGATGCCTGTGGTGAAACCGTTGTCAGCCGTGAGGATGTGACGGTTTGCCCCAAGTGCGGTGCTAAGATGCGTCAGGATGAAGACGTGCTGGATACCTGGTTTAGCTCTGCTCTCTGGCCGTTTTCCACACTGGGTTGGCCCGAAGAAACCGAAGACCTTAAATATTTCTACCCCACTAGCGTTTTGGTTACGGGTTATGATATCATCTTCTTCTGGGTTGCCCGTATGATTTTCTCCGCTATGGAGCACATGGGCAAGGAACCCTTTAAACATGTCCTCATTCACGGTTTGGTTCGTGACTCTCAGGGTAGAAAGATGTCAAAATCCTTAGGCAACGGCGTTGACCCCTTAGAGGTTATTGCACAGTACGGTGCCGATGCTCTGCGCTTTACCCTGGCAACAGGTAATTCTCCGGGTAATGACATGCGTTATTCTGACGAGCGTGTTGAAGCCAGCCGTAACTTTGCCAACAAAATCTGGAATGCATCTCGATTTGTGTTGATGAACTTAACTGTATCCCAGCGCAAGTTGCCAAATAGCGACCAGCTTGCCTTAGAAGATAAATGGATTCTCCATAAATACAATCAGTTGGTTAAGGAAGTAACTGACAATTTAGACCGTTTTGAACTGGGTATTGCTGTCGGCAAGCTCTATGACTTTATCTGGGATGAATTCTGTGACTGGTATATTGAGCTGATTAAGCCCCGTCTGTATGATGAGGACTGCCCCAGCAACAAGACAGCTCAGTATGTTCTGTCTTATGTTCTCTCCGGCGCATTGGAACTTTTGCATCCTTTTATGCCCTTTATTACAGAAGAAATCTGGCAGAAGCTGCCCCACGAGGGTGAAAGCATTGTCATTACCAAGTGGCCGACGTTCTCTGACAGCTTATGCTTCCCAGCGGAAGCCGCTGACATGGAACTGGTTAAAAGCGCTTTAAAAGCCATCCGTAATCAGCGTAGCGAAATGAACATCCCGCCTTCTAAAAAGGCTAAGGTATATATCAAAACCGAAAAGGCGGAGGTATTCAGTCAGGCAGGTATTTTCTTTGAAAAACTGGCTTCCGCTTCTGAAACTGCCATCTGTGGTAGCGATTTTGTTCCCCCGGCAAACGCAGTTTCCTGCGTTGTGGAAGGCGCTCAGCTCTTTATGCCCTTAGACGATTTAGTGGATAAGGAAAAGGAACTGGAGCGTTTGACCAAAGAAAAAGAACGTTTGCTTGGTGAAATCAAGCGCGTTGAGGGTAAGCTGAATAACCAGGGCTTTATTGCAAAAGCGCCGGCACAGGTTGTTGAAGAAGAGCGCAAGAAGGAAAGCAAATACCGCGAAATGCTGGATAAGGTTTTAGAAAGCATGAAGCTCTACAGCTAAAAGACTACAATAGCCAAAACCGGCTTCGGCACATGCGCCCAAGCCGGTTTTTTATGGTAATTATGAATAATCCCTTAATTCTTCCAATTGCCATTGACACGGTTTTAAAAATGTGATAAAATAGTTTTAAATACTAGATATAGGTTGATGGCATCCCCTTGTCCGCCGGGGCTGTGCTAATCTTATCTTGCGGACAGAAAGGCTGTGACAATTATGAAAGATTTTGAAAATGTAAACAACGCAGATGTAAATGAAGAACCTTCTATTGTGACCATGCTTGATGAAGACGGCAACGAACACGAATTTGAGCACGTTGACTCCTTCCCCTATAACGGCGAGACCTATGTGGTTTTAATCCCCACAGAGGCTGAGGTTGAGGCAGGCGAGCCGGACGAAGTGATTTTCTTCACCCTGCAAACAGATAGCGAAGGGAACGAAACGTTGACCTTTGTTGAAGACGAGGCAGAACTGGATATGGTGTTTGAAGAGTTTAAAACTCGTATGGGAGATGTATATGACTTTGAAGACTAAAACCCTACTTCCAAAAGTTTCAACGGCAGAAGAGCTGGTTAATTCCATTACCCACGGTCTCGGTGCGCTGCTCGGCATCGGCGGAACGGCAGTTGCCATAGTCTGGGCGGCACTTTACGGCAATGCCTACAGTGTTGTTTCCGCCTCTATTTATGGCGCAATGCTGATTATTCTTTATACCATGTCAACACTGTATCACGCACTCACACACAAGGGCGCCAAGCGGGTTTTCCGGATTTTTGACCACTGCTCCATTTTCCTTTTAATTGCCGGAACGTACACACCCTACACCTTAGTGTCCTTAAACGGCCCTTTAGGGTGGACAATTTTCGGCATCATTTGGGGCATGACGGCTTTAGGAGTTGTGCTGAATGCTGTCAGCATAGAAAAGTTTAAGGTCTTTTCAGCCATCACGTATATTGTGATGGGTTGGCTGATTATCATTGCCATCAAGCCTATGATGGCGGCACTTGTTCCCCCTGCTCTGCTCCTTTTGCTTTTAGGCGGCATTGCATACACCATTGGTTTTGTGTTTTATGCCTTAAAAAACATTCGCTTTATGCACGGCATTTGGCATTTGTTCGTTCTGGCAGGCAGTATTTTGCATTATTTCTCTATTTTGCTGTATGTCTTACCGGTACAATAAAAAGTCTTTTCGGCATTACACGCCTTTCGGTTGTAATGCCCTATTAAGTAAAAAACGATGTAAAAAACTTTTTTTACATCGTTTTTTTGCGGGTAAAACCTCGTTTATTCATAATTTGTTTACAAATTAGTCATTGAAAATATTAAGAAATTGTTGTAAAATAATAAAGTATTTTAATAATTTTGTAATATTTTTTTGAGAATACCATACAATATAGATATAACCAAACATTCACAAAACGAGGTGGGCATTTGAGTACCGGCAAACATAACAGCATAAAAAGTCTAACCGGCAAAAAAGCATATATACAAAACTGTTTAAATATTTGGAATAATACCTGTACATGGTCAAAAAAACAAGCTGCATCTTGCAGAAGCGTTTGTCAAAATTTTCTGTCACGGATAAAACCTTTATGGACAGAAAAAACGAAACGCCTTTTCTTCTCCGGCGCTGTTTCTTGCAGCGTGATTGCCGTTGTCTGCATGGTTCTGGTTTGTACTTGCAGCATTGGCTGCGAACTCACCGTCAACGGTCAGGTAATCGGCATTATGCGTAACCAGGCAGAATATACCGACTTAATTGAAAAAATTAATCATGAAATTGCATATGTAACCCATGGCGATTTTACGCCCGGAGGCGAACCGGAATTTTCTGCTTGCATACTTGCGAAAAACAAATTCACTGCCGAAGATGACATGAAAGAACGCTTAAAGGCTACCAGCCAAAGCATGATACCGGCATACGGCGTATTGGTGGATCATGAAATGATTTTTGCCTTGCCGAATGAAGATGCTGCTCTTTCGGTTTTGTCCAACTATAAAAACAGCTTTTTAGAAGGCAAAGAAAACGGCACTGCTTCCTTCTGCCAGGAAGTTACTGTATCTCATTGTTTTGTGCCCAAAGCTGCGCTAAAGACAGAAGAAACTGCCCTCAGCGCTCTGCAAAAGGGTCGTATGGAGATGTATCAGTTGGCACAGGGTGAGTCGTTAGATGCCGTTTGTGCACAGTTTAACATTGATGTGGATGAGCTGTTACAGAACAACGTGATAAAAGATATTAATCATCCAACTCCCGGTGCACTTATAATTCCTACCGGCAAGCCTTTGATTTCAGTTAAAACCCAGGAAACGCTGACCGCCAAAGAGGTCATTCCCTATAACACCGTGGAAGAAGAAGATGCTTCTTTATATGAGGGAAGCCTGATTGTCAAGCAACAAGGCTCTGACGGACTCAAGGTTGTCGAGGCTTCTGTTACGGCAATAAACGGCATTGAAACAAAGCGGGATATTCTGTCTGAGAGTCTACTCACCGCAGCGGTTGACCATGTTGTTCAAAAGGGAACCAAGGAACTGCCAAAGGCAACCGGAACCGGTATGGCTGTTCCTGCAAAGGGTACCTTGACCTCCCGATTCGGCTCCCGTTGGGGAAGGAATCATAACGGAATTGATATGTCAGCCTCTATCGGAACCAAAATCTACGCAGCAGACAGCGGCACTGTAACCTACTCTCAATTTAACGATGGCGGCTACGGTTATTTGATTAAAATTGACCACAGCAATGGCTTGGAAACGTTATACGCACATTGCAGCGAGCTGTTAGTGCCTGCAGGCACCGTTGTTGCAAAGGGTGATGTAATAGCAAAAGTCGGCAATTCCGGCCGTTCCACCGGTCCGCATCTGCATTTTGAAGTTCGCTTAAACGGAAAGCCCATTGACCCGATGACATACCTAACCGGTTTAAATTAGTAAAAGGATTGCCACCCACTGATGAGCGGCAATCCTTTTTTCATTCTTGACATTCTGCCTAAAGAAAGGTATAATATGTCTATCCGGAGGTGAAGCCTGAAAATGACAAATGAAAAAAACATACAAAACTGGATGAAATCGTTAAAAAATTACAGCATTCCCACGTGGAACGAGCTTCCCAATTTAGATTTATATATGGATCAGGTTATCACGCTGATGGAAGAATACTTGTCTGCCTACAAAACGCCGGTTGATAAGTTAATTACACCTTCCATGATTAATAACTATGTAAAGCTGGGTGTCATTCCAAAGCCTTATAAAAAACGTTACTGCCGCATGCACCTTGCTTACCTCATCATGGTATGCTCCTTAAAGCAAATTATGCCGATTTCAGAGGTGCAAAAGCTCTTACCTTTAACCCTTTCTGAAGAAGAGGTTGAACAAGCATTTATGGCTTTTCAGGCAGAGCAAAAGCAAATCTTCCAGCAGGTTACTGAAAGCGTCACCCTCACTCAGCAGCATTTGAGCGAAAAAGAAAATACTACCTTTGTCGATTTCTTTCAGAAAGCGGTTCAGGTAGCATTAACCGGTAATATTTATAAAATTTTATCAGAACTGATTGCCGACCAGGCAGATCATTTCAGAAACTAGCTCATTGATTCTAATGCGTCTAACACCCGTTGGAAATGCTCCGGCAGGGGTGCATTAAATTCTACATATTCGCCTGTTTCAGGATGGATAAAGCCCAACAGTGCAGCGTGAAGCAGCTGCCCTGTCAGGGCGTATTTTTTTGTCAAAAAATCATTTTTCACACCGTAAACCGGGTCTCCCGCCACAGGATGCCCCAGGCTCTGCAGGTGTACACGAATCTGATGGGTGCGCCCGGTTTCCAATTTGCAACGCAGCAGTGCGCAACGGGCAAATTGACGAACAACGGTAACATGTGTCACCGCACTGCGTCCACCGGATGGAACCACCGCCATCTTCTTTCGGTCCTTTGGATGTCTGCCGATGGGCTTATCTACGGTAAAACTCTCAGTTTTAAAGGTACCGTGCACAATGCAGTAATACTCCCGGCTGACACTATGCTCTTTAATCTGCTCTGCCAAAGAAAGATGGGCTTCATTGGTTTTTGCCACAACTAAAATACCGCTGGTATCCTTATCAATCCGGTGCACAATGCCAGGACGAATCACACCATTAATGGCAGATAGCCGACCTTTTGCATGATACAAAAGAGCATTGACCAGCGTGCCACCATCGTGCCCTGCCGCCGGATGCACCACCATTCCTTGTGCTTTGTTGACAACAACCAGTGCATCATCCTCATAGACAATCTCCACCGGAATATCCTCCGGCATAGCTTCAAGCTCCTTTGCCTCCGGCAAGGTTACACAAATCTCATCATGGAGCCGCAATTTATAATTCTTATTTACTTGTTCTCCGGAGACGGTGACATTTCCGGCATCAATCAATTTTTGCACCGCCGAACGGGTTAAGCCTGCCTGTTCGGACAGAAAAACGTCCAACCGAACCCCGGCGGACGCTTCATCGCATAAAAAAAACATTACGTTTCACTCATTCCGTCTTGTTAATTTCCATTGACTTTTTTCCTTTTCCCTCCAGAAAAATGATATACGCCGCAAGCAAAAAGGCACCGCAAACGACGAAACAGTCTGCCAGGTTAAATACAGGAAAATTAATAAACCGAAAGTCTAAAAAATCAACCACATAGCCGCGAAACAATCGATCGGCAAAATTTCCTAATGCACCGCCTGCAAGCAGCGTCAGCGATACGTTCAAGCACCGGCTCCGAGGGCGTTTTTTGACGATATATACCGTAATGGCTACAATAACCAAAACCGTAACAATGTAGAAAAAACCAAATTTGTTCTGCAAAATACCGAAAGCCGCACCCCGGTTTTCCAAATAGGTCAGGTGGAAAACATTCTGCCAAAGTGCAACGGTATGAACCGGCTGTACAAGCTTGCAAATAATAAGCTTTGACAGCTGATCTGCGGCAAACAGCAAAAGAGAACCGATAATATATAATACGAGCACGAAACGCTTCTCTCCTTAATATAAACCTAATTGAATCAAATTCTTCGCTATCATGACAAAGGCTGCGGACAAGGTTATCACCCTGTCCGCATATAAATCTTTTTACTCTAAATTCCCTGCACAGCGGCTGCACAGTGTGGGATGCGTCGCATCCTGACCAACTGTTTCAGAGAACATCCAGCAACGTTCACATTTCTCACCGACTGCTGCCGTTACAACTGTTTTAATGCCGGTTTCGCCGACCACTGCCGAAGCCTCTGCCTCAGCAAGATCTTTAACGCTTGCACCGGAAACAATCAGCAGGGTTTTAAGGTCAGCGCTTTCTAAAATTGCTTTTGTTTCACCCTCAGCATAGATGGTAACATCAGCACCCAGAGAATGGCCAATAACCTTAGCATTTCTTGCTTCCTCCAATGCCTTGGAAACATCACCGCGGACAGAAAGCAGGGTTTCCCAACGAGCTTCTAAGGCTTCATCACGAAGGGATACATCCACCTTAGGCATATCGTTTAAGATAACAAACTCAGCACTATCCTCTGCCTTATGAGGCATATAAGACCAGATTTCTTCACAGGTATAAGCCAAAACCGGCGTTAAAAGACGAACCAGGCTATCCAAAATTCTGTACATAGCTGTCTGTGCGCTGCGACGAGCCAGGCTGTCTGCCTTTTCAGTATACAGTCTGTCTTTAATAACGTCTAAATAGAAGTTACTCATGTCAACAACACAGAAATTATGAATGGCATGGAATACGCCGTGGAACTCATAGCTTCTGTAGCTTTCCAGAACTTTCTCAACCAAACGGTCAAGACGGGCCATGATAAAGCGGTCAATTTCCAGCATATCGGAAACCGCAACCATATCTTTGTCCGGCTCAAAGTCATGAATATTACCTAAAATATAACGAGCAGTGTTTCTAATTTTGCGGTATGCTTCAGAAAGCTGTTTTAAGATGTTTTCTGAAATGTGCATATCGGTTTTATAGTCAGCCGATGCAACCCACAGACGGAGTACATCCGCGCCGAATTGCTTAATAATATCCTGAGGACTAATGCCGTTGCCCTTGGACTTAGACATTTTCGCACCGGATTCATCCACAATCATACCATGGGTAATAACCGCCTTATAAGGCGCCGTGCCTCTTGCTGCAATAGCAGTCAATAAAGATGACTGGAACCAACCACGGTACTGGTCATTACCCTCTAAATATAAGTCAGCGGGATATTTGAGACCTTCTTTAACCTCCAAAACAGCTGTATGGCTGGAACCGGAGTCAAACCAAACGTCCATAATATCTTTTTCTTTGGTAAAGTGAGCACATCCGCAAACCGGGCAAACCGTTCCTGCCGGCAAGATTTCTTCCGCAGGTACTTCATACCAGGCATTGGAGCCCTTTTCATAAAACAGCTCAGAAACCGCCTTAATGGTATCTGCATTAATCAGTTCCTTACCGCATTCCTCACAATAGAAGATGGGAATGGGAACACCCCAGGTTCTCTGGCGGGAGATACACCAGTCACTTCTGTCCTGCACCATGCCGGTGATTCTGTCTTCACCCCATTTAGGCAGCCAGGTTACTTCACGAATGGCTTTTACCGCATCGTCCTTAATTGCATCAACAGATGCAAACCACTGCTCTGCCGCACGGTACACAATGGCATCATGGCAACGCCAGCAATGGGGATATTGGTGAATGATTTCTTCAACCGCAAATAAAGCATTCAGCGCTGTCAACTTTTCAATAATTTTGGCGTTGGCTTTTTCGTAATAAAGGCCCGAAAATTCGCCGGCAAGCTCGTTTAAATAACCCTTTTCGTCAACAGGAACAATAATGGGGATTTCTTTATACTGCTGGCAGGCAATATAGTCTTCCAAACCGTGACCGGGTGCTGTATGAACACAGCCGGTACCGGCATCCAGTGTTACATGGTCACCTAAAATGATAACAGATTCACGGTCAATAAAAGGATGTGCGCAGCGAATCAGTTCCAAATCAGAGCCTCTAAAATCGCAAAGAGTTTGATAATTTTCACGACCTGCTGCTTTCATAACGCTGTCAACCAGTTCATCTGCGATGATGAAATATTCCCCGTCAGATTCAACCAGATTATACGTAAACGCTCCGTTTAAGGCAATGGCAACGTTACCCGGCAGAGTCCATGTGGTCGTGGTCCAGATTAAGAAGTTAATCTTTTCCTTTGGAACGCCACAGGCATCAAATACACCATGGTCATCCTTTACGGCAAATTTAACATAAATAGAATTTGTCTTATCTTCCTGATATTCAATTTCAGCTTCAGCCAGCGCCGTTTCACAATCCGGACACCAGTAGATGGGCTTTAAGCCTTTGTAGATATATCCTTTTTCAGCCATCTTGCCGAAAATTTCAATCTGTTTTGCTTCAAATTTCGGATCCAGCGTCAGGTACGGATCTTCCCATTTACCCAGAGCGCCCAAGCGCTTAATGGAACCCATCTGGAGGTTTACATATTTCATGGCAAACTCACGGCAAAGGTCGCGGAACTGCACGGTATCAACCTCGTGACGGTTAATGCCAAGTTTGGCAATTGCCTGCCGTTCAATGGGCAGACCATGCGTATCCCAACCGTGAATGTAAGGTGCTTTAAAACCATCCATATTCTTAAAACGGGTGATGATATCCTTTAAGGTCTTGTTTAAGGCATGACCCATGTGCATATCGCCATTTGCGTAAGGCGGTCCGTCATGAAGGACAAAGAGAGGCTTCCCTTCGTTCTTTTCCATGAGCTTTTCATACATTGTATTGTCTTCCTGCCGTTTTAAAATTTCCGGCTCGCGCTGGGGAAGGTTTCCCCTCATGGGGAAATCAGTTTTAGGCAGGTTAAGTGTTTGGCTGTAATCCATCTGGCTGTTCATCCTTTCTTTGGGGCTCGTTTATCCAATCATAATCAGAGTGAATCGTCTGAAAAGACGTCAAAATTCTCTAATTCATCTAAATTAACAGAAGAAATTTCCGGTGCGGATTCTTTTTCTACTGTTTCTTTCACAAAGGAAAAGGGCTCGCTTTTAACTTCGCTTGTCGCAGCAGAAGCCTGTTCCTTATTTTTCTGCATTAATTCTTCTACAAGGGTATTCACCTTGTGTATCGGTGCAAATTCCGGTTCTGCCTCGCCAGGCCCCGAAACAGGTATTTTTTCAGAAACCGGCTCCGGTGCAGCTTCTTTTTCCAACGCAAGTGAGGGCAGCGTAAAACGATTGGTATCTTCCATAGCCGTGCTATCCTGCTGCGCTGCCGGTGCGGGGTCTTCACAAAGCTCCGGAATGTTCATGCTGGCAAAGAGTGTCGCACTTTTTTCAGGAAGGTCGGATAAAAGCTGCATGTACGTTGATAATAACGAATTCATTTTCGCTTTAAAACCGTTCATCTCCCGTTGCATATTCAAATAGGTTTTTTCCAAATTGGATATAGAACGGTTTGCATTGTTCACTGCTTCTGCCGCTTTGCGTTCTGCCTCTTTAATAATGGTTTCAGAGCGCTCATAGGCGTTTTGCTTAATATCCTCTGCCGTACGCTGGGCAACTAAAATTGCGTTTTGCATGGTTTCTTCCATGCCTTTATAACTGCTGATGGTTTCTGAAAGGACAGCATTCTTCTCTTTCAGCTCAGCATTATCGCGATAGAGCTTTTCATAATCTGTTATCAAATCTTTCATAAACTCTTCCACTTCATAGATGTCGTATCCACGAAATGCCTTGGTAAATTCTTTGTTTTCAATATCAACAGGCGTCAGCATATCGGCTCTTCCTCTCTATTATATATATTTTTTCAGGGTAATTTTCATTCTTCCCTTGCGGGTTTCGCCGCCAAGTTCTAAAATCTCAGCACGACCAAAACCGCGCACGCTTAAAACATCACCCACAGAAAGTGTGGTGGCACCTTTTTTGCACAGGGTATGATTTAAAGAAACAAGCTCGCGTTTCAGCATTTCATCTGCTCCGCTTCGGGAAACACCGGTTAAAAGACCTAACACGCAATCAAGCCGGAGAGACGCGACTGTTCCGATAGCCGGCTCCCATGCCCTTGGCAAAAGCTGCAAACTGTCCATCGGTGCATCTGACAATTTGACGCCGGCACGCCCTGCTTTTGTTAAGTTCAGCTTTATATAGTCAGCAATCGAATCACACGCAAATAAAACGGCACTGTCTTTCTCCAAGGCGACATCGCCGATTAAATTTCGCTCTAGTCCCAGACCCATAACAGAACCTAAAACCGTTCTGTGCCCCAAGGGCTCCCGGCTTACGATTCTGAGTGCCACAATGGGAAATGCCGCTACATCCGGCTCTTGATAATCCGGAAAAAAGCCAAGCATCTGCCGTTCACTGTCATCATAGCCGCCCCAAAGCATAAAAGGCTGCTTTGGGTGCCCTTGCGTTTTAAACAAAGCAATCTCCTTTGGGTCTAAAAAACGGCTGAAACACGGCTTTTTGCCGTGTTCCGCCCCACGCTCCAAGTCATGAATGTGCGCAAGGAGCATCTTTTCGTCAACATTAGTACGCAATGGGAAAGCCCTTTGTCAGTTCGTCTTTAAAGTCACCCATAATGCCAACGTTGTAAGGTGCAATCAAGAAAATGCCGTTGGCAACCTTTTGAATGTTACCATCAACACCGTAAACTGCACCGGAAAGGAAATCTACAACGCGGCGGGATACTTCCTTATCCAGCTTTTCTAAGTTGATTACAACAGGTTTTTTTGCCTTTAAATGGTCCGCAATGTCTCTTGCGTCTTCAAACGTTGTCAATTGCATCACAACCACCTTAAGCTGTGTTGAAGCATGAATGTTTACAACCTTACCCCGTTTGCCGGCAGGAATGGTAGGTTCTTCCTGTTCAACCTGGGGGGCGGTTAAAAATTCTTCTTCCTCATCAACCTCATCTGCAATGCCAATCCATTTCAGCATTTTGTCCATGGCGCTCATACTGTTTCCTCCTCATATTTTCTCTGTATAATTTAATCTTAATTGATTACTTAAATAATGCGCTGCCGATTCTGACCAAGTTTGCCCCTTCAGAAATTGCAGCTTCAAAATCACCGCTCATGCCCATAGATAAATAATCCATGGAAATGTTCGGATACTGCCAGTTGCTGATTTTTTCAGACAGCTTCCTAAGACCGGCAAACACCTGCTTTGTCTCAGAGTCATCCGCCAAAAGCGGAGCCATGGTCATAAGGCCGCGAACAGAAATCCCTTGAAGCTTTGAAAGCGCCTCAAAGATTCTCTCGGCTTCCTCTTCTGCCGCTCCGGATTTGCTTGTCTCACCGGAAATGTTAAACTGGAACAAGATATCCTGACTAAGGCCCAGCGCTAAGGCTTTTTTGTTAATTTCTTCTGCCAGATGCAAAGAATCAACCGAGTGAATCAACTGCACCTTGCCTATAATATATTTCACCTTGTTTGTTTGCAAATGACCAATTATATGCCAGCGAGGCTCATCACCTAAAGCCTCATATTTATCTAAAAAAGACTGTACGCGGTTTTCTCCTAAATCCAAAACGCCTGCCTGCATAACCTGCCGAGCCGCTTCGCTATCCACGGTTTTGGTAACTGCAATTAAAGTAATCTCATCAGGGTTTCTGCCCGCTTTTTCTGCCGCACAGCGGATTTTCTCCTGAACGGTTTCTATGTTAGATGCAATATTCATCGAAGCAGTTTTCCCTCCTCATAACTGCTGGCACGCACAATTACCTCATCATATAACCGCAAAGGGTTATTGGTGTCTGCCGAGTCAACAATGGCAATATCCTGCGTGTTATATAAAATCGTTACCGGAATAAACTTCATCATTTCGTCACGACGGACATACACGCCGGTAACACCATCTTTTGTACGTAAGCTTTTGACGCTGAGGCGGTAGCCTGCATAACGTTTTTTGATAAATTCAAGATTCACAAAACGGCGTTTCAGTAAAGACTCTATGTGTCTGGTCGACTCTAAAATCACCGTTTGCATACCTTCTTGCTCATCTGAAACAAAAAAGACTGTACCGGAAACCAAATCGCCGGATAAATCATAAAACCTGAGATTTGTTTTGTCACCTGCGCGCAAAGAGCCCACTCTGTCTGCCGGTAAATTCAGCACTATAAAATAACGAAAGTTTTTAATGATTTTACAGGCTGCTGCGTCCTTCTTTTCTTCCTGTCCCCGGTCCTGTGCTAAAAGTTCATCAACTGCTGACGGGGTTAGAGCCGTCATATTGTCAGGCGTAATTAACTCTTCATAGCCGTCAACCGTTGAGGTAAATTCACCGGCAACGGGAGCAACCATCCAATGGTGTGCCGCACCGATTTGATTTTCAAGCTCTGCCTTTTGTGCCCGAAGTTCTTCCAGCGTACCGCCGGAGGTGCCGCCGCCTGCTATCTGCGCTTTTTTTTCACAAAGTGCCTCAATAATAAATTGCTGTTCGCTGACAGCCCCCATGTCTCCTGACTGGCTGCTTTCAATGACAGCTGCTGTTTGTTCGGCAATTTTTTGCTCCAACCGGGAAACATCACCGGTAAAGCTTAAAAGATTTGCCTGATTCGCTTCAAGCTGTGCAATCTTTTTCTTCACCTGTTCTAAGCGACTGCGAAGCTCTGTATCAACATCACCGGAATAAAGCGCCGCAACTTCTTGCCCCAGGGATACCCGCTCACCCTCTTGTGCAAGCGGTTCAAACACGCCCTCAGCTGTTGGCTTTAGGACGGTTTCATACTTCACAACAATCCCTTTGGTGCTGACCATGTCCTCCATGTTGCCCTGACGCAGCGTTTCAACCTGAACATGGGTCCCGACTGCGGAGCGAATCACATAAATCAGAACCAAAACAACGAAAATCGGTATTAAGATGTTAATCTTGTTCTTCATAAATTTTTCTGCTCCGTTTTCTTGCCCGTAATGCAGTGGTGGAAGTGAGCGTGCAAAAAAATATACACCAACCCACTATAAGGCTATTGTACCACAAAATTCTCTTTTATGCAACGATATATGCAAAAAAGATAGAATTTTTTTAGATATTTTTTTAATTAAAAAAGAGGCTGTAGAAAAATCTACAACCTCAGAATCTCTGTTACTGTTAGATTCCCGTTTGCCACCCGAAAGCTGATGGCATATTGGCCGAAATCCATCTTGTAAATTCTGTTTTCATCGTCCTGATACGCCGGCCTGGGGTCCTGCTCCAAAAGGTTGAATAAAACCTCCCTGTCCTGCGGCTCTATGCATTGCAAAAGTTCGGGCGGGCAGATAACCTGCAACTTGTAATTTACAAATTCCTCAGCAAAACCGGATATCGCCTCCGGATGACTGTCGCTATAAGTAACATAAGGCTTAATATCAAAAATTGGTGTGCCGTTTAACAGGTCAGCGCCTGCCACCATTAATACGCAGCCAAACTCTTTGGTTTTTTTCACGCCCAAAAGCCGCACAGAGGAAAGCCCCAGACTGTTAGGTCTGTAGGGCGAACGAGTGGCAAACACACCCATTCGTTTATTGCCACCAAGCCGTGGGGGACGAACCGTTGGACGCCAAGGCGCATCCGCACATTCTGAAAACTGCCAGATGAGCCACAAATGGGTATATCCTTCTATGCCGCAAAGAGCCTCCGGTTGCCGGAAAGCTTCTTCAAACACAATGGCAGACTCCACCGCCGGCACCAATCCGCTTTGGCGTGGAATGCCGAATTTATCATGAAAACCATTATAGATTGTGGCAATTTTCTGCAGCTTCATATCGTCACCGCCATTACACGATGGGTTCAAAGTCTGCTGTGCCGTGCTTACACAAGGGGCAAACATAGCCTTCCGGCAAAGAATCGCCCTCTAAAACAAAACCGCAGACCTTGCAGACATAACCTTTTTTGCCGTCCGTTTCCGGCTTGGGTTTTACGTTGTTTTGGTAGTAGGTGTAGGTCATGGTTTCCTGATTAGAAATCACTCTGGCTTCGGTAATGCTGCAAATGAACATACCATGGGTGTCCAAATCAAGGTATTGCTCTACCTTAAGAGACATAAAGGAGTTAATATGCCGAGAGAGAAAAATCAGCCCGTTATCAGAACGCAGAGGGTCGCAGCCGGCAAACTTATCCGTTGTTCTGCCACTTTGAAAACCAAAGGTTTCAAACACCCTAAAGGGCGCACTAACAGAAAGGCAGTTCACGTTCATAATCCCCGTCTGCCGGATTACGTGGTGGGAATAATTTTCTTTATTAATGGTAACGGCAATCCGGTTGGGCGAATTGGTGACCTGGGTAATGGTATTCACAATCAAACCGTTATCCTTTTTGCCGTCATTGGAGGTGACAACATACAATCCGTAGCCAATGTTAAACAGGGCTGACAAATCGTTTTTGTTGGCAGTTTCGCTGTGCTGTGCAATGTAATCGCGGCAAAGCTCGTCAGCCAGACTTTCAAGCTGTGCGCTGCTTTCTTCACCCAGGGCAGAGAAAATCGTTACCTTTGTGCTTGCAAAGGTCAGGTTTTTGCATGGCTCTAAAAGCTTTTCCATAACCTTGTTGGCAAGGGGTGCCCAGGAACCGTTTTCAATTAACCCAATGGTTCTGTTTTTAAAGCCGCGTTCTACCAGGTGGTTAATAAATTCCCGCATAAAGGGGAAAATTTCTGCATTGTAAGTGGTTGTAGCAAGCACCAGTTTGCCATAACGAAAGGCATCTTCGACAGCTTCTGCCATGTCGCACCGAGCCAGGTCGTTAACCACAACCTTAGGGCAACCCTTGGCTTTTAAAAGCTCCGCCAACAGCAGGGCTGCCTTTTTGGTATTTCCGTAAACAGATGTATAGGCAATGACAACGCCCTCTGTTTCCACACCGTAAGAAGACCAGGTATTATATAAATCCAGATAGTAGCCTAAATTTTCTGTCAAAACAGGCCCGTGCAGGGGGCAAATAATGGAAATATCCAAACCTGCCGCTTTTTTCAAGAGATTTTGCACCTGTGCGCCGTATTTGCCCACAATGCCAATGTAATAGCGACGTGCTTCGCATGCCCAATCCTCTTCTACATCCAGCGCACCGAATTTACCAAATCCGTCAGCAGAAAACAGAACCTTATCCGTGCTGTCATAGGTGACAATGACTTCGGGCCAGTGCACCATGGGTGCTGTGACAAAAGTCAGGGTGTGCTTACCTAAAGACAGGGTGTCACCCTCACCGACCACAACCCGGCGGTCTTCATAATCCGTGCCGAAGAACTGCTGCATCATCTTAAAAGATTTGGCACCGGAAACAATTTTAGTCTCCGGATAGATGCGCATGAAATTTGCAATGTTTGCCGAATGGTCCGGCTCCATGTGCTGCACAACCAAATAATCCGGAGTCCGACCGGAAAGAGCACTTTCCAGATTATCCAGCCACTGGTGGGTAAAGCGGGCATCCACCGTATCCATCACCGCAATTTTTTCATCTATAATTACATAAGAGTTATATGACATGCCATTTGGAACAACGTACTGACCTTCAAACAAATCAACGTCATGGTCATTGACGCCAACGTATAAAATATCCTTCGTAATCTCCATGTTACTCCCTCTCTTTATTTTGTCATAAATCTATTGTAACACAAGTTAAAACCCATGTCAATTTACTGATTATTCTTTCCGCATTAGAGCAAAAAATGCTCTTTGTCATGTTACAAAAAGCATTTTTCTACTCTATATACCAAGATGGAAAATGTTACGCAGTTTATGGTGTATATTCCTTTTAATAATATTAAATCATTCTCTAATTTTTAATAGAATCTTTTCCTACTAGTTCCCCATCATGGGCTGTAAATACTTTGCCACCAGGCTATAGCCATATGTATGCTCCGGTGCCCACTTATTGCCCAGCTCTTCAACAGTTTTGACCGTGCCTGCCCACGCTGTCCGGCAGGCTACATGATATCTGCCATGGGGTTCTCCGACTGGTTCTAAGCCTAAATAAGCTGACATATGGTTAAAATGGGCACGCACGCCATCATCCGGCGTTGCAAAGCTTTCATGGTCATAGGTTTCGTCACCCTTGGCTGTTGCCGTTTTGATGCCTGCCCAGTTATTCTGTTCAGGCAAAACCCGACCGCCGTATTTTCCGTAGCCGGTTTCCTTTGCTGCCTGGGCATACAAAACCTCGGGACGGATGCCGGTGATTTCGCCGTATTTCCAATAAATATCCGCAATATCAATAAACCGCTGATGCGCACCGCGCTCTGTTGCCCATTCCTTGGCGCGCGCAAGGCTCACCTGACTTTCAGCCACAATGGGCGTGTTGGTTACAAACGCAAGCTCCCCCTTGCCCTGACGAATCAGCATCATTCTGTAAATGAAAACAGCTGCTTCTGCACGGGTCACCGGGTCATTCGGTCTGATTTGATTGTCACTGCCGCGCAAAACGCCGCGTTCAACAGCAATACCAACCTGTGTCCGGATATCGCTCTGCACGCTGTCGCTGTCAGTAAACATTGTTTCTAAAATTGTTGTATTAAACAAATTGTTTTTCGCAGAAAGCCCCATGCCGTTTATAATGGTTGCCGCCACTTCCTGACGGGTAAATGCCTTTGCCGGCACAAACTGATTCACAGGCAAAAACGGCTCTTTGGGGAAATATTCCTTTGTTGCTTCAATATAAGGAAAGGACCAACTGTCTGCCGGCACATCTACATAACTTTCTACTGCATTTTTTGACGGTTCAATTGATAAAGCCAGAGACAGCATTTTTGCAAACTGCTCCTTTGTTACCTGTTCATCCGGTGCAAAAATGCCCTCGTCAATGCCATTAATAATTTCTTCGGAAGATAAGTACGTAATGGCTTCTTTTGCCCAGTCATGACTTTCTGTCACATCCCGGAACACAACTTCTCTAGCAAAGATGCCCGTTGTGTTCATGGAGATAAAAATGGCCAGCGTAAAAGAGAGAAATAATATTTTTTTAAACATGTTTTTCCTCCTCAAACATATTCCCATATATTCTTATGAGGTCTTGTCCGTCAATATGCTTATTTTAAATGTAAGGTTCCCAGACTCGCCGCCTTTAAATAAGCATTGATAAACGGATCTAAATCCCCGTCCATCACGGCACCCGTATTACCGGTTTCATAAGAGGTACGGTGGTCTTTCACCATGCTGTAGGGATGGAAGACATAAGAACGAATCTGGCTGCCCCAGGCAATGTCTTTCATATCACCCTTTAGGTCTTCAATTTTTTCCTTATGCGCCCGCTCTGCCATTTCCACCAGCTTTGCCTTTAACATTTTCATGGCTGTGTCTTTATTCTGGTGCTGAGAACGCTCATTCTGGCACGCAACCACAACCCCCGTAGGAATGTGTGTAATGCGGATGGCCGAGTCCGTTTTATTAACGTGCTGACCCCCGGCACCACCTGCACGGAAGGTGTCAATCTTTAAATCCTCAGGGTTAATGTTTACCTCAATATCATCGCTGATTTCCGGCATAACATCCACCGAAACAAAGGAGGTATGCCGTCTGCCGGAAGCATCAAAGGGAGAAATGCGAACCAGGCGATGTACCCCTTTTTCGGCTTTAGCATAGCCATAAGCGTTTTCACCCGTAATCTGAATGGTAACGCTTTTAACACCGGCTTCATCACCGGCTAAATAGTCTAAGGTTTCCACTACAAAACCACGGCGTTCAGCCCAATGCTGATACATACGCAGAAGCATCTCCGCCCAATCCTGAGCCTCGGTGCCGCCGGCGCCGGGATGCAAGGATAAAATTGCATTATTGGCGTCATACTTGCCGGAAAGAAGGGTGTCAAGACGCAAGCTTTCCAAATCTTCTGACAGGGCTTTATAGCTTTCAGAGAGTTCATCTAATAAGCTGTCATCGTTTTCCTCAATAGCAAGCTCACAAAGGGTTAATGCATCTTCCCAGGCGCTATACAAATCGTTATAACGCCCAACCTTTGCTTTTAATTGCTTGAGCTTTTGGAGCACCTTTTGAGAAGCCTCCATGTCATTCCAAAAGTCCGCATCAGAGGACTGTGCCTCCATCGCTTCTATTTCCTGCTCTGTCTTGGGGACTTCAAAGTGAATCCCTCAATTCTAAAATAACATCCTTCATGGCATGAAGGTCAAGACGATACTGATCGTACTCTATCATATTTTCAGTCCTTTCATAAAAACATGTAACGTTTATTTATTCATCAGCGCCGCAGCACTTTTTATACTTTTTACCGGAACCGCAGGGGCATAAATCATTTCTGCCCACTTTATCCGTTTTTTTCAACGGCTTCTTTTCTTCATCCCCGGCAAGACCTGCCTGAACGGGTTCTGCTGCCATTTTCCGTTCCGGCGGCGCTTCCAGGCGCATGTGGAACAGGAACTTAACCGTGTCTTCACGAATGGCGGCAATCATCTCCTCAAACATGTTATAGCCTTCATATTTATACTCTACAACCGGGTCATGCTGTGCATAAGCACGGAGATTAATGCCGTTTCTGAGCTGGTCCATGGCATCAATGTGATCCATCCACTTGCTGTCAACACTTCTGAGCAACACTACACGTTCCAACTCACGCATCTGCTCAACACCAAACTCTGCCTCTTTTTGCCCGTAGAGAGATAGCCCTGCTTCATACAGCTTTTCACGAAGCTCATCCTTTGTTAAATATTCCAAATCCTCACGGGTAAAGCTTACCATCCCTGCCGGCAGATAAACACCCTCTAAATATTCCAAAAGGCCGGTCAGATTCCATTCATCGGCACCCTCAGCGCTACCTGTATACCGGTCAACAACCTCATCAATTAAATCCTTGAGCATTTTTAAGATGTTATCTTTCACACTCATGCCGTTTAAGACTTCCTGACGCTGACCGTAAATGATTTCACGCTGTTGATTCATAACATCATCATACTGCAGAACGTGTTTACGAATCTGGAAGTTCTTGCCCTCTACCCGTTTTTGGGCATTTTCAATAGCACCGGTAAGCATTTTATGCTCAATGGGTTGGTCTTCTTCAAGACCCAGTGCACTGACCATGCCGGCAATTCTGTCAGAGCCGAACAAGCGCATTAAGTCATCCTGCAGGGAGATAAAGAATCGGGAAGAGCCGGGGTCACCCTGACGGCCAGCACGACCGCGGAGCTGGTTATCAATACGCCGGGACTCATGGCGCTCTGTACCGATAATGAAAAGACCGCCCGCCTGACGGACTTTTTCTGCCTCAGGCGCAATTTCTTCTTTAAATTTCTCAATCAGCTCAGCATATAGCTTTCTGGCTTCTTTAATTTCTTCATCATCGGTTTCAGAAAAGCCCATGGCTTCTGAAATAATTTCCTCCGATAAACCGCGTTTTTTCATTTCATGCTTCGCTAAAAATTCTGCATTACCGCCCAGCATAATATCCGTACCACGGCCTGCCATGTTGGTGGCAATGGTAACGGCACCGAGTTTGCCTGCCTGTGCAATAATTTCTGCTTCTTTTTCATGATATTTGGCATTAAGCACCTCATGGCGAATGCCCCGGCGCTTAAGCATGCCGGAAATAAGCTCCGATTTTTCAATGGTAACTGTACCCACCAGCACAGGCTGACCCTGCTCATGGCATTTTGCAACCTGCTCAACCACAGCATCCAGCTTGCCGCGCTCGGTTTTATAAACAGAATCAGGCAAATCCTGTCGAGCCATCTCACGGTTTGTGGGAATTTCAATAACATCCAGCTTATAAATATCCTGAAACTCTTCCTCCTCGGTCAGCGCCGTACCGGTCATGCCGGAAAGCTTATTGTAAAGACGGAAGTAGTTCTGGAAGGTAATGGTTGCTAAGGTCTTGCTTTCCCGTTCCACCTTAACGCCTTCTTTTGCTTCAATTGCCTGATGCAAACCGTCAGAATACCGTCTCCCCAGCATGAGTCGACCGGTAAACTCGTCCACAATGATGATTTCACCATCTTTGTTGACATAGTCTTTATCTCTGTGCATAATTCCATGAGCACGAATTGCCTGGTTAATATGATGCTGCAAGGTCATATTCTCAGGGTCTGAATAGTTTTCTAAGTTAAAGGCTTGTTCTGCCTTGGCAATACCCTGCTTTGTCAGAGTTGCCGTATGTGCCTTTTCATCTACAATGTAGTCTGCCTGAATATCATCATCCAGCTCTTTATCGTTAGACTCTGTTACCTTATGACAAATCAAATTTCGGGCAAAGCGGTCTGCCACATGATAAAGCTCGGTGGACTTATCGCCGATGCCGGAAATAATCAAAGGCGTTCTGGCTTCATCAATCAAAATAGAGTCAACCTCGTCCACAATGGCATAGTTCTGCCCGCGCTGGACCATCTGCTCTTTATAAATAACCATGTTATCACGGAGATAGTCAAATCCAAATTCATTATTGGTACCGTAGGTAATGTCGGCTTCGTAGTTTGCTCGTCTGTCCTCCGGGGCAATGTCATGAATGATTAAGCCAACGGTCCGACCCAAAAACTTAAAGACCTTACCCATCCACTCACTGTCACGCTTGGCAAGATAATCGTTCACCGTAACAATATGAACACCTTTGCCCTCTAATGCGTTTAAATAGGCAGGCAGAGTAGAAACCAACGTTTTACCTTCACCGGTTTTCATTTCTGAAATTCTGCCCTGATGCAGCACAATACCGCCTAAAATCTGTACATAAAAATGTTTCATGCCAAGCACTCGCCAGGCAGCCTCACGGACGGTTGCAAAGGCTTCCGGCAGCAAATCCTCCAGCGTTTCACCGCCGGCAAGACGACTTTTAAATTCCTCTGTTTTTGCCTTTAATGCTTCATCAGACAGAGCCCCGTATTCTTCCTCCAAAGCCATAACACGGTCCGCTATGGGGCGCACACGTTTTAGCTCTCTGTCACTATATTTTCCAATCAGTTTTTCCAAGAATTTCTTCATATATTCCATTCCCTTCCGGACATTTCTCTTTATTAGTATACCATATTACTGGCATATTATGGTGTGAACTTTTTGTAAACACCTAAAGCCACCCACTATATCTTATATTGTACCACAAAAAGAAGAGAACGTAAAGTGATTTCACAATAAAATCCTTGATTTTCCAAACAAAATGCGTTATACTAAAAATAATGAAAGGATGATGCAAACATGACGAAAATTAGAACACGTTTTGCGCCCAGCCCCACAGGCTATATGCATATTGGTAACCTGCGGACGGCGCTGTATGCTTACCTCATCACAAAGCATGCAGGCGGCGATTTTATTTTACGAATTGAAGATACCGACCAGGAGCGTTATGTAGACGGCGCCGTTGATTTAATATACAGAACTCTGGCAGAAACCGGTCTGGTTCACGATGAAGGTCCGGACATTGGCGGGAACTACGGTCCCTACATCCAGAGTGAACGTTTGGGGCTGTATCAGGAATACGCCAAAAAACTGGTTGAACTGGGCGGTGCTTACTACTGCTTCTGCGACAAAGAACGCTTAGATTCTCTGCGTGCACAGCAGGAAGCTGCAAAACTGATGCCCAAGTATGACGGTCATTGCGCCCGCCTTTCCAAAGAAGAAATTGAGGAAAAGCTAGCAAGCGGCGTGCCTTACGTTATCCGCCAGAAGATTCCCCGTCACGGCAACACTAGCTTTATGGATGAAATCTATGGTAAAATCACCGTCGATAACGCAACGCTCGATGATAATATTCTCTTAAAGTCAGACGGTTATCCTACCTATAACTTTGCAAATGTAATTGATGACCACCTGATGAACATTACCCATATCATCCGCGGCAGTGAGTATTTATCCTCAACTCCGAAATATAATTTATTGTATGAAGCCTTCGGCTGGGAGATTCCTACTTACATTCACGTTTCCCCCGTTATGCGTGATGCTCACAAAAAGCTGAGCAAGCGTGAGGGCGATGCTTCTTATGAAGACTTTATCAATAAGGGATATTTAAAAGAGGCGGTGCTGAATTACATTGCCCTTTTAGGCTGGAGTCCGGGGGGCGAGCAGGAAATCTTTACCTTAGAGGAAATGATTGAAGCCTTCGACATCCGCGGCATCAGTAAATCTCCCGCTATCTTTGACCCGCAAAAGCTCGACTGGCTAAACGCTGAATACATCAGAAAGCTGTCTCCTGAGGCGTTTTATGAGAAGGCTCTGCCTTATTTAAAGGAAGCCATCAAGCGCGAGGATGTTGACCTTTTAAAGGCGGCAAAGCTCCTCCATGACAGAACCGAAAAGCTTTCCGATATTCCCGAACAGCTTGACTTTATCGACGTTTTGCCTGAATATGATCCGGCACTTTACTGCCACAAAAAGATGAAGACCAACGAGGAAAATTCTCTGACCTCATTA
>JAFWAT010000010.1 GCA_017507525.1 Clostridia bacterium
ATGCTCAGCCAGTTCTCAGCTCTCTTTGCAGATAAGGGATTAAACATTCAGAATATGCTGAATAAAAATAAGAAAGAGAATGCGTACACCATTATGGATATTGACGGTGATGTGTCTGAAGAAATTGAGAAGACCATTCAGGCAATTGACGGTGTTCTGTGTGTTCGCGTCATTCGCTAAGGCATCATAAATGTTTCAAAAAGGGCGTGTCTCAATCGGTGATTTTTTCACGAAATTGAGGCAACGCCCTTTTTTATGCTGTTCTTTCAATCATGTAGACAATGTAATCAAAACAGCTGCTGTTTACAGTTTTTTTCAGATTTCTTCGCTCCATACCAATTGCAGGTCTCATGGGTTTTTACTTCTTTTTACAAGTTTTTCTCAAGTGCGCGAATTCTGTCACGTAGTTTTGCGGCTTCTTCAAATCGCAGTTCTGTTGCTGCCAGCTTCATTTGTTCAGATAAAATCTCAATCTGCAGATGAATATCCATAGTTTTATTTAGTTTAATGTCCTTTATGGATTCATCCGGTGCAGAGTCAGTTGCGTAGAGAACATCACGAATGCCTTTTTCAATAGATTTCGGTGTAATGCCGTGTTCTGCGTTATACGCCATTTGCTTTTCACGGCGGCGCTTGGTTTCCTTTATGGCGCGTTCCATAGAACCGGTCATGGTATCAGCATACAAAATCACCCGGCCGCGCACATTTCTGGCTGCACGACCAATGGTTTGCACCAGTGAGGTTTCAGAACGCAGAAAGCCTTCTTTGTCTGCATCGAGAATCGCAATTAGCGAAACCTCGGGAATGTCAAGCCCTTCACGGAGCAGGTTGATACCCACTAAAACGTCAAAGAGACCGGCACGCAAATCACGGACAATTTCCATTCTTTCAAAGGTTTTAATCTCGGAATGGAGATATTTGACCTTGATATCCATCTCTCGCAGATAATCAGTTAAATCCTCCGCCATTTTCTTGGTCAGGGTGGTTATCAATGTTTTATCCCCTGCTTCTACCTGTTTGTGAATTTCGTCAATTAAATCATCAATCTGGCCCTTTGTGGGGCGCACAGTAACCTCAGGATCTAAAAGACCGGTGGGGCGGATTACCTGTTCGGCAACCGAGGAGGCACGTTCTTTTTCATAGTCTGCCGGTGTGGCACTGACGTACACAATTTGGTTTAAGCGACTGTTAAACTCGTCAAAGTTTAAGGGTCGGTTATCAAAGGCAGAGGGCAGGCGAAAGCCGTGGTTTACCAATGCTTCTTTTCTGGAACGGTCCCCATGATACATGGCTCTGACCTGCGGAATAGTTACATGTGACTCATCCACCATTAAGAGAAAATCGTCAGGGAAGTAATCAAGGAGGGTAAATGGTGCAGAACCCGGCGCACGACCGCTGATGTGACGGGAATAGTTTTCAATTCCCTGACAAAAGCCGATTTCACGCATCATTTCAATGTCGTAAGCAGTGCGTTGCTCAATGCGTTGCGCCTCTAAGAGCATATCGTTTTCTTTAAAATAGCGAATGCGCTCTGTAAGCTCTGCCTCAATGGAGCTAATAGCACGCTCACGTTTTTCCGGTGTGGTAACATAGTGAGAAGCGGGGTAGATGGCAACGTGCTTTCTAATACCTAAAATTTCGCCGGTTAACACATCAATCTCACTGATTCGGTCGATTTCATCACCGAAAAATTCTACACGAATGGCATGCTCTGACGTGCTGGCAGGAAAAATCTCTAACACGTCACCCCGAACACGAAACTTACCGCGAACAAAGTTAATATCGTTCCGTTCAAACTGGATATCTACCAGCTTCTTTAAAATCTCATCCATAGGTTTTTCCATCCCCGGGCGGAGAGAAATGACCAGCTCGTTATAGTCAATGGGGTCACCCAAACCATAAATACAGGAGACGCTGGAAACAATAATCACATCCCGGCGTTCAAACAGAGCACTGGTGGCGCTGTGGCGCAATTTATCAATTTCGTCATTGACGGACGAATCCTTTTCAATATAAGTATCAGTAGACGGAATATAGGCTTCCGGCTGATAGTAGTCATAATAAGACACAAAAAACTCCACCGCGTTTTTTGGAAAAAACTCCTTAAACTCGGCGCAAAGCTGCGAAGCCAGTATTTTATTGTGGGCTAAAACCAAGGTGGGGCGGTTCACCTTCTCTATCACATTTGCCATGGTGAAGGTTTTACCGGAGCCGGTAACGCCTAAGAGAATTTGTTCCTTTTCGCCGGATAAGACCCCGCGAGATAAATTGTCAATGGCATGGGTCTGGTCACCCATTGGTTTATAATCTGAAACTAATTGAAAATCCATAGAGCACCTCGCATCTATTGTATCACAAGTTCTATTATAGTGTTTTTTTAGTGTTTTTTCAATAGGCGGATATAAAAAGCTGAATTAATTTTTGACTGTAACATTTTTTTTCTCTTTACGTATAATGTAGTATATCGCAAAAGGGGGTAATCATAATGAGGTTTCGATACAGACTATGGGGACTGGTTGCAACGGCTTTTTGCCTGGGTATTTTTGCCGGTATGATTTTGCCGCCGGTGTGGCTTGTGATAGCCGAGGGTCTGATGATTGTTTTTATCACCTTTTGCTGGATGTGCAGTTAATTTAAAAGGACGGTGTTGCAATTGAAAGTGGTAGTGGTAAGATTTCCAAAATTTATTAACAATATACTTAAATCCTTCCTAAAAATTAAGTGAAAAAAACCTCCGATTTTCTCGGAGGTTTTTTGCTTCTTCTTTCACATTTCTATTGCCAAAAAAGGTCAATTTATGATATAATACATTTGTTGTTTTTATTTTTTATATGGTCTTTATGCGAAGAAGATAATGCTTAGGCTAATACATTGTTTAAGCAGAAAAAACCACAATAAAATCTAATGGAGAAGTGATTACAATGACCTTTAAAAGAGCAGATATTTTATTACCTAAGTTTTCGGAAGATAGCGAAAAAATGAAGCAGTGGAGCGTGGTTGCTTGCGATCAATACACCTCTGAGCCTGAATATTGGAATGCGGTTTCAGGATACGTGGGGCAAGCATATTCAACCCTGCATTTGACAGTTCCTGAGATTTACTTAAACGATGCAGACATTGAAGAGAGAATTAAAAAAACCAACACAGCTATGGAAAAATATATGGCGGATGATGTGTTTTGTGAACATAAAAATACCTATATTTTTGTTGAAAGAACGCTGGCAAACGGTGTAAAGCGTTTAGGAATTGTGGGCATGGTGGATTTGGAGGATTATGATTTTTCGGCTAGCTCTCAGACCAAGGTAAGAGCAACAGAGGGCACTGTCATTTCCAGAATTCCGCCTCGTCTTAAGGTGCGTGCGGAAGCGTCTGTGGAGCTCCCTCATATTATGCTTTTAATTGATGATTCATCTTGCGAAATTATCGAAAAAAACAGCGACATGAAGGATGCCTTTACAAAGGTTTATGACTTTGACCTGATGCAGTCTTCCGGTCATATTGCCGGTTATAAAATGTCAGAGGCTGCTTGCAACAGATTAGACGAAAAACTGGCTGAGCTTGAAAATCTGGATGCCTTTAACGCAAAATACGGCGTTACAAAAGATTCGCCGCTGATTTTTGCCATGGGCGATGGGAACCATTCTCTGGCAACCGCCAAAACCCATTATGAAAATCTGAAGAAAGAAATTGGGGAGGAGCAGGCAAAGCAGTCTAAGGCAAGATACGCCCTTTGTGAGCTTGTGAATCTTCATGATCAATCTTTAGAATTTGAAGCCATTCATCGTGTTATATTCGATGCCGACGGGGATGCGTTTTTAAAGGCTTTTGAAAAAGAATATGCCATCAGCTATGATGAGAATGCGGAGGGTCAGAGCTTTATCTTTGTCTATGGCGGAAAACAACAAAAGGTAACAGTTACAAATCCCAAGGAATATTTAACGGTTGCTACCGTGCAGAAATTCTTAGATAGCTTTATTGCAACCTGTGGTGGAGAAGTGGATTATATTCATGGTGAAGATGTTGTTGTAAAGCTTTGTGAAAATTCTAAGAATTTTGGCATTATCTTAGAGGCAATGGACAAATCTGACCTGTATAAATCGGTTATTTTAGATGGAGCTCTTCCCAGAAAAACCTTCTCTATGGGTGAGGCTTGCGACAAGCGGTTCTATACTGAGGTCAGAAAAATCAAATAGGTCACGGATGGAGATTGCGTGAAAGCAAAGAGGTGTGCTCATGGATATTAAGCTTCTTCTCTGGTTACAGGAGCTCAGAGGAAGTTTTTTAGATTCGATATTGCTTACTGTGACTGATTTTGTTGTTAGTCCGGTTATGTATATTTTTGTCGCTGTGCTGTATTGGTGCTTTAATAAGGGTGCGGCAACATATTTGGCAATGAACTTAAGTTTCGGGATGCTTGTGAATCAGTTTTTAAAAAATATTTTCTGCGTATACAGACCATGGATTCGTAATTCGCAGGTTGTGCCGCCGGAAGCGGCAAAAGAAGGTGCTACGGGGTATTCTTTCCCCAGCGGACATACACAGCTCGCAGCATCTGAATTTTTGAGCATTGCCCACTGGCAGAAAAAACGGATATGGATTGTTTGTATTTGTATTTTTATGACCTTGCTTGTTATGTTTACCCGTATGTATCTGGGGGTGCATACCCTGCAGGATGTGCTGGCAAGTCTTTTGATTGCCATGGTCATTATTTTTGCAAATGCAAAATTACTGCATTGGGTTGATGGCGGCAATAACCGTGATGTGCCCGTGCTCATCATCGGTCTTGTGCTTACGGCGGCTATGCTCATTTTTACAGCACTTAAGCCCTATCCGAAAGATTATACAGCAGAGGGAGCTTTACTGGTTGACCCGGCACATATGATTACAGATTGCTATGCGGCGGCTGGTTGTGTATCCGGCTTTTTAGTTGGCTGGGTTTTAGAACGGCGGTTTATCCGCTTTAAAACCGACGTATCCGGCAAGGCTCGTTTTGGTCGTGCAATTTTTGGCTCTGTGGTTTTGTATGTGTGTGCAACCTTTTTACGAGATGCTATGACTAACATTCATATGAACTGGGGCGAATTTGTTTTCTTCTTTTTTGCATTTGTTTATATTTTATTTATCCATCCGGCAATATTTACGACGGTAGAGAAGCTTGCTTCAAAAAAGAATATGTAAAGTTTAAGGGCTGTGACGAAAAGTCACAGCCCTCTTTGTCAACTGTTAGCAGTCGCAGTCGTTGTCGTAACCGTTATTGCATGCGTAGTGATTGTGGTTGTTATAGTCGACAGAACAGCCGCAACCATTATTGGCTTCCAGTAGCTCCTCTATCATGCAGCGGACTTTTTCAGCAATCGCCTCAGCGGCTTTTGCAGCTTCTCTTGCAGCCTTTGCAGAACGTTCAGCCTGACAAGCCGCTTCTTCAGCAGCCTTAGCCAGGGAAGCAGCTCTGCAGGAGGCAGCTTCAGCTTGCTTTGCAGCCTCACAAGCTCTGAAAGCAGCAGCGTTTGCCTCTTTTAAAAGTCTTCTCAAAGCACGTGTATCGGTTGGTTGAGAACAGTTATCATAGTACATGGGTTTACCCTCCAAAATTTTATTGAGAACGAATTCTCAATTTCAGTATATGATAAAGCTTTTAAAGGGTGCAAAAAATGTCGAAAGACTTCATGCTTAATTAAAAACCATCGGGGACGTCGGTCCCTACAATATTAACACAAAAATAGTAGGGGCGGGGTTCCATCCCCGCCCGTTTTTATGGGAGGGCGCAGAGAGCCTCCCGTACGATTTGTTGCAAAATACATAAAATTTGTAGGGGTCTATACCCACGACGACCCGTGTATTTCGGGCGGATGTGGACATAGACCCCTACAACGTAAAAATAGAAGCATGGCTTCTGCAAAGTGTTTATTTTTTTGTAATCAATGCTGATAAAACAGAACAAGCCATTTAGCTAACATCGGTCATGTCGAGGTAGAGATGTCCGCTTTGGGCGATAAAATCTTTTCTGCCCTGCAGGTTATCTCCCAAGAGAAGCTCAAACATTTCAAGGGTTTTTTGTGCTTCTTCAGCATTAATTTTAATGAGCCGGCGGGTTTCCGGATTCATTGTGGTCAGCGACATCATTTCCGGGTCGTTTTCACCCAAACCTTTTGAACGCTGAATGCTGTATTTTTTACCTTCAATTTTTGTCAGAATCTCTTGCTTTTCACGCTCGTTATAGGCGAAGAAGGTTTCCTTACCGCAGGTGATTTCAAACAAAGGCGTTTCGGCAATAAAAACCTTGCCTGCTTCAATCAGGGTGGGCATTAAAACATATATCATGGTCAAAATCAGGGTTCTAATCTGAAATCCGTCAACATCGGCATCGGTACAAATGATAACCTTGTTCCAGCGAAGCAAATCCAAATCAAAGGTATTTAGGTCTTTGGATTTTGAATGTGCAATTTCAACACCACAACCTAAAACCTTGACTAAATCTGTAATAATTTCGCTTTTAAAGATTTTATCATAGCCTGCTTTTAAGCAGTTGAGTATTTTACCGCGAACGGGCATGATTGCCTGAAATTCAGCATTTCGGCTCATTTTACAAGAACCTAAGGCAGAGTCACCTTCCACAATGTAGAGCTCGCGCACAGAAACATCTTTCGTGCGGCAATCAACAAATTTGTTGATGCGGTTGGTCATATCAATGGTGCCCGTCAGTTTTTTCTTAATGTTGACTCTGGCACGTTCTGCTGACTCGCGGCTTCGTTTGTTAATGAGCACTTGGTCGGCAATTTTCTCTGCCATGGCTTTGTTTTCAATAAAATACACCTCAAGTTGCTGGCGGAGAACCTCGGTCATTGATTCCTGTATAAACCGGTTTGTAATAGCTTTTTTGGTCTGGTTTTCATAACTCGTCATGGTAGAGAAGGAGTTAGAAACCAAAATTAAGCTGTCTGCTACATCCTGAAAACTAATTTTTGCTTCAGTTTTGTTATATTTACCGCTGTTTTTTAAATACTGGTCAATTTCGTACACAAAAGCATTCCGCACAGCTTTATCCGGTGCACCGCCATGCTCCAAAAAACTGGAGTTGTGGTAATATTCTAGCATGTTAATTTCGTTATTAAAGCAAAACGCAAACTGCATTTTGACCTTATATTCCGGCTTGTCAGCACGGTCACGACCCCGGCGTTCAGCATCAAAGGTGTGAATGGGCGTGAGCTCTTTTCCGTCAGAAATTTCTTGCAGGTAATCTAAAATACCGTTTTCATAGTAAAATTCCTGCATATCCCAGCCCTCGGGAGTCTGGTTATAGAGAATAAATTTTAGACCGGCATTGGCAACTGCCTGCTTTTTTAAAACTTCCTGATAATATTCTAAGGGAATGTTAATATCCGTAAATACATCCAGGTCGGGGCGCCATTTAATATCCGTTCCTGTTTTGCGGTGGCGGAAAGGCTCAACAACCAGGTCACCAACAGGTTCGCCCTTTTCAAAATGGATGGTGTATTTTTTATTGTCACGGCACACGGTTACATCCATGTATGATGAGCTGTACTGAGTTGCACAGGAGCCCAAGCCGTTTAAGCCTAAGCTGAACTCATAATTTTCACCGGAATTATTTTTATACTTACCACCGGCATAAAGCTCGCAGAAGACAAGCTCCCAGTTATAACGCTCTTCTTTTTCATTGTAGTCCAAGGGGATACCGCGACCGTAGTCCTTCACCTCGATGGACTTATCTAAATAACGGGTTACTTCAATTTCTGTACCATAGCCCTCTCTGGCTTCATCAATAGAGTTTGACAGAATTTCAAAGAAAGAGTGCTGGCAGCCTTCAATTCCGTCAGAACCGAAAATAACCGCAGGACGAAGCCTGACTCGGTCAGCCCCTTTTAAGGACGAAATACTCTCGTTGCCATATTCCTTTTTTGCCATTTCCATTTGCCTCCGTTTGTAACTAAAATGGGACTGCCTCAATGCAACATATGGTGTGTTGGGGCAGTCCCGATTTTTTATAATTGTGCGCTGTAGTTAGGCGCCTCTTTTGTAATATAAATATCGTGGGGGTGGCTTTCTTTTAAGCCGGCACCGGTAATTTTAACAAATTGACCGCGTTCTTTTAAATCAGCCACTGTCGGGGTTCCGCAATAACCCATACCGGAACGCAGACCGCCCAGAAGCTGATATACGGTATCAGACAGGGGGCCTTTGTAAGGCACGCGGCCTTCAACACCTTCAGGCACCAGCTTTTTGGTGTTTGTCTGGAAATAACGGTCTTTTGAGCCAACCTCCATCGCAGCCAGTGAACCCATACCGCGATACACTTTAAACTTTCTGCCCTGATAGATTTCTTCCTCACCCGGGCTTTCTTCACAACCGGCAAATAAGCTGCCGATCATAATCACATCAGCACCGGCGGTAATAGCCTTAGGTAGGTCACCGGAGTATTTTACGCCGCCGTCTGCAATAACGGGAACGCCGTATTTTGCTGCGACTTCATATACATCATGAATGGCTGTAATCTGCGGAACGCCAATACCGGCTACCACACGGGTGGTGCAGATAGAACCGGGGCCGATACCAACCTTAACAGCATCTGCGCCGGCTTCAATCAGTTCTTTGGCAGCAGCGCCGGTGGCAATGTTGCCGGCAATTAAGTCAACGTTGGGGAAGTGCTCTTTAACCAGACGGACAGCTTTGATAATGTTTTCGCTGTGGCCATGAGCCGAGTCTAAAACAAAAACGTCAACCTGAGCGTCAGCTAATGCTTTTGCACGTTCTAATACATCGGCAGTAACGCCAATGGCAGCGCCAACCAATAAACGACCGCTTTTATCTTTAGCAGAGTTGGGGTAGCGAACGCTTTTTTCAATATCCTTAATGGTGATTAAACCTTTTAAGTTACCGTTTTTATCAACGATGGGGAGCTTTTCAATTTTATGCTTCCGCAGAATCTCCTGTGCCTCGTCTAGGGTGGTGCCCTCAGGCGCAGTAATCAGATTTTCCATTGTCATAACCTCACAAATGGGGCGGGAGAAATCTGTTTCAAAACGCAGGTCGCGGTTTGTGATGATGCCAATCAGCTTACCATCTTCACAAATGGGGACACCGGAAATTTTGTATTTACCCATGAGCTCGTCAGCATCCTTTAAGGTGTGCTGTGCAGAAAGGAAGAAGGGGTCAACGATAACACCGTGTTCAGAGCGTTTAACCTTATCAACCTCTAAAGCCTGGGCTTCAATGGTCATGTTTTTATGTATGATACCAATACCGCCTTCTCGCGCCATGGCAATTGCCAGAGCAGATTCTGTTACCGTATCCATAGCGGCACTCATTAAGGGAATATTCAGTTTAATATTTTTGGTCAGGTTTGTGCCTAATTGAATCATATCAGGCGTTACATCGGATTTTTGAGGGACTAACAGAACATCGTCAAAAGTCAAACCCTCTTTCAGTACTAGTTCAGCCAAAAAAACACTTCCTCTCGAAAAAACTATTTTTATTATTATAACAAATTTTTACAGGAAAATCAAGAGAATAATTGAATTTTTATACAAGATATTGCAGGATGTAAAGCGGTTTGTAAAGAATGATTAACGGAGGCATAAAACTCCTTTTGCTATGGCTTGCATTAGCAGATAAAATTTTCTCAAAATTGGAATAAAAAGGAAAACTTGCGCTTATACTGATAATACAAAAACTAAGGAGGAGAAACAATGACATTTGGTGATTTAAAGAAAAAAAGCGAAGCAATCAAGGAGCGGATTCAGTTTTATTTTGAATTAAAGCAGGGGGCAAAGCAGGACAAGCTGCACAAGGAAGAATTCATGCAGGAACTAATACGCGCAAGAACGGATTTAAACGCTGCACGAAATAACTATAATTTTGCCAAAGAACCTGCACTCTTAGAATACTATATTTATGAAATTAAAGCGGCAGAAACAAGGCTGAACTATTATTTAAAGCTTGCAAAGCAAAACAATTTATCTAATGAAGGCTTTTTATCCGGTCTGGTTTTGAGCGGCACAAAAAGGAGAGAGGAAATGGGATGAGTATTGGTGAGATAGCAGCGTATGTATTGTCAGCAATCCTTCTGCTTGGGTTGTGTCGGATTTTTTTTAAACCTTTAAAAAGTGTATTGATTATGTTATTTCAATCCGTGCTGGGGGGCGTTGGATTGTATGTCTGCAATTTCCTGCTGGCGCCCTTGGGGCTTTCTGTCGGGATCAATATCGTCAGTGCCGCCTTTTGCGGCTTGTTTGGATTGCCTGGACTTTTGCTTTTGATTTTGGTGAAAGTCATCTATACATATCTGTAAATGTGTAAAAGCGGAATTGCAATTCGGCTGGCTTGCCGAAAAACAATTCCGCTTTTTTTGTTATCTGTCGGTGTGTGCCGGGAGCTTTTCTTTAAATAACAGGGTAATGCTCCAAAGACCGGCAATGCCCACTAAGGTAAAGATTATGCGGCTCATAACAGACATTTGACCGCCGAAAATTGCGGCAACAAAGTCAAAACCGAATAATCCGATGGAACCCCAGTTCAGCGCACCAATGATGACAAGGATTAGAGATATATTGTCAATGGTTGTCATTTCATACACTCCTTTTTTGTTCTGTCAAAGAATAGTATGACCGACATTTTTTAAAATATACTGTTTTATTTGAAAAAATTACAAACCTTATTCACTGTGACCGATAATGTTTCGGGGAAGACCCACAATATCCGGATTAATTTTTTCGGTTAAATATGCAAGCATCGCAATTTGCTCTAAGGCAACTGTGCGATTCGCAGTCTCCGTGGGCGTTGAACCCCAAACATAGCCGCCGTGCTGGAATAACAATACAGCAGACGTTGCCTCCGACGACAAAGACTTTTTTTGAAAGGTTTCAGCAATGCAAAGACCGACGGAAATTTCATATCCGCTTTCTGCCTCAGAAGCAGAAAGTGCTCGGGTACAAGGGATTGCTTCTTTGAAAAAATCTAAATGGCCGGTGCCATATATGGGAATGTCACGACCTGCCTGTGCCCAGGCAGATGTGTACATACCGTGGGTATGGATAATGCAGCTGACTGAGGGAAACGCCCGGTAAAGCTCTATGTGCGTAGGCAAATCGATGCAAGGTGAACCTGTTCCCTCAACAATTTGACCCGATATATCCACAACCGGGATATCTGCAATGCTGATTGCTGGATAATCAGCTGACGGCTCTGCTGCAATCAGGTTGTTAGCACGGTCGAAAACCGTCATGCTGCCTTTTCCTAAAAAACGCATTTTTTGATCTTTTAAATAAGTTACGGCGGTTAAAAGTTCTTGTTTTAATGTATCAAGCATGGGATCACATCCTTATTGTATTCTAATTATTATCATTCATAATCATGTATATTTTACCATAAATTATTAAAAAAGTAAAGGAAAAGAGGGAAAGCTATGTACAGAGCGGGAGAACTCAGGCAAAAAGAGGTCATTAATATTACCGATGCATCCAGGCTCGGCTTTGTTTCTGATGTAGAGGTGAGTTTGGAGGCCGGCGCCATTGAGGCTGTAATTGTGCCGGGAAAATCGCGGCTTTTTAATTTTGGACAGGGAAAGGATTTGGTTATTCCCTGGGAAAAAATCAAACGCATTGGTGAAGAAATTATTTTGGTAGAATTACCGCCGTCAGAATAAAAAAAGAAATACAGAAGAAAAGTCTTTCATTTTTCTAAAAAATGTGATATACTAGAAAAGATGGGAGGAGTTAACAATGAAGGAAAAATATTATATAACCACGGCAATTGCGTATACTTCACGTAAACCTCACATTGGGAATACTTACGAAATCGTGCTGACAGACGCAATTGCACGCTATAAAAGACAGCGTGGCTACGACGTATTTTTCTTGACCGGAACAGATGAGCACGGTCAGAAAATAGGCGAAGCTGCACAAGAAGCCGGCATTACACCGCAGGAATATGTTGATGGTGTGGCAGGCGAAATCCGTAACATCTGGGATTTGATGGATGCAAGCTACGATCACTTTATTAGAACGACGGATGATTCCCATGTTAAATCTGTTCAAAAGATTTTTAACAAGCTTTATGAACAGGGCGATATCTATAAGAGTGAATATGAGGGCTGGTATTGTGTTCCTTGTGAATCTTTCTTTACGGAGACGCAGCTTGTGGACGGCTGTTGCCCCGATTGTGGCAGAGAAGTGAAGAAGACCAAGGAAGAAGCGTATTTCTTTAAAATGAGTAAATATCAGGACAAGCTGATGCAATACATTGAGGAAAATCCTGACTTTATTCAGCCGGAGAGCCGCAAGCGTGAAATGGTCAACAATTTCATTAAGCCGGGCTTGCAGGATTTATGCGTATCCAGAACCTCCTTTGATTGGGGCATTCCCGTGACCTTTGATGACGGTCATGTTATTTACGTGTGGATTGATGCCCTTTCAAACTACATTACAGCTTTAGGTTATGCCCCTGATGAACAGGGTGAGCTTTATAAAAAATACTGGCCGGCAGATGTGCATGTAATTGGTAAGGATATTCTGCGCTTCCACACCATTTACTGGCCCATTATGTTAATGGCGTTAGGCGAGCCGCTTCCAAAGCAGATTTTCGGTCATCCCTGGTTACTTTCCGGAGCTGATAAAATCAGTAAATCTCGCGGCAATGCCATTTATGCTGATGATTTAGTTCAGCTTTTCGGTGTGGATGCTGTTCGGTATTATCTCCTTTGCGAAATGCCCTATGCGCAGGATGGCACCATTTCATATGAAAACATTATCAGCCGTTTTAATGCTGACCTTGCAAACACATTAGGTAACCTTGTAAACCGTACTGTTGCCATGATGCAGAAATATTTCGGCGGCGTGCTGCAGGCACCGGTACAAGGGGAGTTTGACGATGAGCTTAAAGCCTGTGCATTGGAAACTGTAAAAATCTGTGCTGACAAGATGGATGGCTTTAAGACGGCGGATGCTTTGGCTGAAATTATGAATCTTGCTCGTCGCTCCAATAAATATATTGACGAAACCATGCCCTGGGCTCTGGCAAAAGACGAAAGCCAGAAAGAGCGCTTAGGCGGCGTTTTATATAACCTAATTGAAAGCATTCGCTTTATCGGCGTGTTGCTTGCCCCCTTTATGCCCAAGACATCTAAAAGCATTTTCAATCAGATTGGTGCGACTGAATGCGATTGGGACTCTCTTTCAGAGTTTGGCAAAACTGCCGTGGGCAGTTCTGTGGGCACTGCTGAACCGCTGTTTGCCCGCTTAGATGAAAAGAAGATGCTGGAAAGCATTGAAAAATCCATGCCGGCACCTAAAAAGGAAGAAAAGAAGGCAGAAAAGAAGGAAGAAAAGCTGCCGGAAATTTCTATTGAAGACTTTGCAAAGCTGGAACTGAAAGTTGGTTTGGTTTTAGAATCCAAAAGAGTAGAGGGTGCAGATAAGCTTTTGGTTTCTAAAATAAAAATTGGTGACGAGGTTCGTCAAATCGTGTCCGGTATTGCCAAGTTCTATCCGCCGGAAGAGTTTGTGGGCAAAAAGGTAATTGTGATTACCAATTTAAAACCGGTTAAGCTTCGGGGTGTATTATCCGAGGGTATGATTTTGGCTGCAGCTGATGATAAGAATCTCAGCGTGCTGGCTCTTGATCAGGATATGCCCGATGGCACTTTAGTTCGATAAATTGCTAAAAGCTGTTTTAATTAACCAAAAAACAACCTAAAATCATCAAACAAGCAGAAAACGTTTATTTTTAAGTGTTTTCTGCTTGCGCAATTTATAAATGTATAGTATAATATTTGTTTGGAAAATATTAGTTAACTTACGAAGAGTTATAATAAAAGGAGGAAACATCTGTGAGTCAATTTTTAGACAGAATTAAAGAACGTGCCATGGCTGACAAGAAAACCATTGTTTTAGCCGAGGGCGAAGAAATCCGCAGCATTGAAGCTGCAGAAAAGGTTTTAAAAGAGGGTATTGCCAACATCATTCTTTTAGGTGATGAAAAGGTAATTGCTGAAAAGGCTGCAGGTCATGATATTTCTGCTGCAACCATTATTAACCCTGTCAACTCCGATAAATATCCTGCTTTTTGCGAGCAGTTCTGCGAAATGAGAAAAGCTAAGGGTATGACCATGGAAAAAGCACAGGAAACCATGAAAAACACCCTGTATTTTGGCTGTATGTTAGTTAAAAACGGTGATGCTGACGGTATGGTTGCCGGTGCAGTTAACTCCACCTCTAACGTACTGAGAAGTGCCCTGCAGACTGTTAAAACAGCGCCCGATGCAAAGCTGGTTTCTGCATTCTTTGTAATCTGTGTGCCTGATTGTGAATATGGCGAAAACGGCACTTTTGTTTTCGGTGACAGCGGTCTTGTTATGAACCCCAGTGCTGAAGAGCTTTCTGAAATCGCTATTTCTTCTGCTAAGAGCTTTAAGAATTTGGTAGAAGCTGAACCCAACGTTGCACTTTTATCTTTCTCAACCTACGGCAGCGCAAAAGACCCCTTAGTTGACAAGGTTGTTGAAGCTACACGCTTGGCAAAGGAAAAGAGACCGGACCTCTCTTTAGACGGTGAGCTGCAGCTTGATGCTGCTATCGTTCCGTCTGTAGGTAAGTCCAAGGCTCCTGAATCCACCGTTGCAGGTAATGCAAACGTATTGGTATTCCCCGACTTAAACGCAGGTAATATCGGTTATAAACTGGCACAGAGACTTGGTAAGGCTGAAGCTTACGGTCCTATTACCCAGGGTATTGCAAAACCGATTAACGACTTATCCCGCGGCTGCAGCTCTGACGATATCGTTGGCGTTGTTGCTATCACTTGCGTTCAGGCGCAGGATCAGTAAGGAGGCAATGTAAATGAACGTTTTAGTTATTAATGCAGGTAGCTCTTCTTTGAAATATCAGCTGATTGACATGGACACGCAGGCAGTGCTCGCTAAGGGTCTGTGTGAAAGAATCGGCATTGAGGGTTCTCGTTTAAAGCATACCCCCGAAGGCAAGGATTCCGTTACCTTAGAATCCCCCATGCGTGACCATTCTGATGCAATTAAAATGGTCATTGATGCTTTGGTTGACAAAAATCATGGCGTAATTGCTGATATGAGCGCGATTGACGCTGTTGGTCACCGCGTGGTTCACGGTGGTGAATACTTCAATCAGTCTGTTATCGTTGATGATGATGTTAAGAAAAAGATTGATGAATGCAGCATGCTGGCACCTCTTCACAACCCTGCAAACTTAATTGGTATTGAAGCATGCCAGAAGGCTATGCCCGGCGTTCCTATGGTTGCTGTGTTTGACACCGCTTTCCATCAGACCATGCCGGCAGAAGCATATATGTATGCGCTGCCTTATGAATACTATGATAAGTATAAAATCAGAAAGTATGGCTTCCACGGCACATCTCATTACTATGTAGCTAACCGTTGCGCAGCTATGATGGGTAAGGCCATTGAAGACCTGCGCATTATCACGCTGCACTTGGGTAACGGTTCTTCTATCACCGCTGTCAACAAGGGTAAGTCTGTTGATACATCTATGGGCTTTACGCCGCTTGCCGGTGTTCCCATGGGCACACGTTCCGGCGTGATTGACCCGGCAATCGTAACCTTTTTAATGGAAAAAGAAGGCTTGTCTGTTGCTGAAACCGATGCTATGCTGAACAAAAAGTCCGGCGTGTTTGGTATCTCCGGCCTGTCAAGCGATTTCCGTGATTTGGATGAAGCGGCAGCAAAGGGTGATGAAAAAGCAAAGCTTGCGCTTTCTATGTTTGAATACAGCGTAAAACGTTACATCGGCTTCTACGCTGCAGCTATGGGCGGCGTTGATGCAATCGTATTCACCGCCGGTGTTGGTGAAAACAGCATCCAAATGCGTGAACGCATTTTGGCTGATATGGAATTTATGGGTATTGCCTGCGATGCTGAAAAGAACAATGTTCGTGGTAAGGAAACAGAAATCACGAAAGACGGCGCTAAGGTAAGAAGCTTTGTTATTCCCACAAACGAAGAGCTGACCATTGCGCTGGATACTCAAAAATTATTGAAAAAATAATTGGTTAAAAACCGCCGACCTGCTCGGCGGTTTTTTTATGTGTATTTTTAATAAAATCCCTTTTCAAAACCGATACAATGTGGTACAATAAAAATGAGTATTTATGTTATATTAGAATGGAGATATATATGAACGTTTTAGCGATTGGCGACATTGTTGGCGATGTAGGATGCGAAATGTTTTTGGAAAACATTGATGGGCTGAAAAAACAGTATGAGATTGATTTTTGCATTGTGAATAGCGAAAATGCCTGCTCAAATAACGGCATTACACGGCGCAAGGCAGAACTTTTGTTAGATGGCGGCGCCGATGTTTTGACTTTGGGGAACCATACCTTTCGGCAAAAGGATGCTTTTGGGCTTTTGGCAAATAACAAGCGGGTGATTCGCCCGGCAAATTTCCCGGAGGGGACGGTAGGCAAGGGCGTTACCGTGGTGGAAAAAAACGGCAAAAAAATTGCTGTTATTAACGTCATGGGGCGGATTTATATGGATTATATGGATTGCCCTTTTCGCGCTGTTGACAAGATTTTAGAAACCGTTCATGCGGATTATTATTTCGTGGATTTTCATGCAGAAGCCACCAGTGAAAAAATCTCCATGGGTTGGCATTTAGATGGTCGTGTGACGGCAGTTTTCGGCACCCATACCCATGTGCAGACGGCAGACGGCTGGGTGTTGCCGAAGGGGACCGGATATATTACGGATTTAGGCATGACGGGGCCGATTTACTCCTGCCTGGGCGTAAAAAAAGAAATTACTTTGGAACGTTTTATGACCTGCATTCCCAGACGGTTTGAGTTTGCCGAAGGAAAAGCGCAACTGTGTGGTGCGGTGTTCTGCACAAACGATGCCGGTAAAACCGAGAAAGTGGAGGCTGTTTGCATCCGATGAACAAGCAGGAAATCAGAAGGGCATACTTAAAAAAGCGAAGCAGCTTGTCGGCAGAAACTGTCAGACGATGGTCTGAGGCCATTGAAAAACATATTTTACAGTTTGTTTGTGAAAACAATTTTCAAGTGATTTTAGCTTATGCCGCCTTTCGAAATGAGCCGGAAACCCTACACTTGCTTGAAACACTGCTTGCACAGGGCAAAACCGTGGCACTGCCTAAATGCGGCAAAAACGGACAAATGACCATGTATCGCGTGACGGATATTTCTTCTTTGCAAGAGGGTGCGTATGGAATTTTAGAACCGGCGAAGGGAGAAATTATCCTGCCGGAGGAGTCAGAACTTGTGTTGGTGCCCGGTTGCGCTTTTTCACGGGAAAATGAAAGGCTGGGCTATGGCGGCGGTTATTACGACCGATATCTGCCGGCATGCGCTGAGGCTGTTTTGGTGGGAATTTGTTATGAAATGTGTATGGCAGACGCATTGCCGGTAGATGCTTTTGATGTGACTATGGATTATATAATAACAGAAAAAGGGCTTGTGAATAAAGTGTAAAAAGTTCTTTTACACATTGAAAAAAATTTAAATTTGTGATATACTGGTAACTAGATAAATAAATTTATACCTGACAAAATTATTACAGTAGAAAGCGAGAGTAAAAATGGACGTTTTTCTGGAGTACTTAATGCAAAAAAAGCGACGGGATTGGATTTGTTAAAACAGATTGGTGTCATACTGGCGGCGCTGGTGCTTTGTATTTTGGTTCTTTTTGGCTTTCCAATGATTAGTCCCTTTTTGAATACATATATTTTCTTGGCAATTGCCGGTGTTGTGTATTTTGCTATAGTCTTACTGCGGAATTTTAATCTGGAGTATGAATATATTTTCGTAAACGGTGATTTAGACATTGACATTGTGAAAGCGCAGAAGACCAGAAAACGGATGCTGAGTCTTTCCTGCAAAAACATTGAGGTTATGGCTTCTGATAAAAACATGAACTACAAGCGGGATTTTGAAGACGGTGTATTTGCTAAAAAGTATAATGCAGTCTTTAACGCGGCAGACGGTCGGGTTTACCATATTATTTTTTCAAAGAACGGTGAACGTTCTCTTTTAACCTTTCAGCCGCCGGTGAAGCTTTTAGCTGCGATGAAAAAAATGAACCCCCGCAGCATTTATGTGGATGCAGAGGATACAGAGCCTGCAGAATAATCTTTAGTCGGAGGTATTTATGAAGGCAGAAATTATTGCTGTCGGCACAGAAATTTTGGTCGGCGATATTGTGAATACCAATGCACAGTTTTTATCTGAGCGCTTGTTTGCTCTGGGTATTGATATGTATTATCAGACGGTTGTGGGAGATAACCCTGTCCGGTTAAAGGAGGCGTGCCGCCTAGCTTTTTCACGGGCGGATTTGGTTATTTTTTCCGGTGGGTTAGGGCCGACAGATGATGATTTAACAAAAGAAACGGTAGCGGAATATTTTCATGTTCCGCTGCTTTTTCATACAGAAATTGTGGAAGAAATTAAGCAATATTTAAACGGCAGATATCCCTTAAGTAACGAAAAACAGGCATATATTCCGGAAGGTGCACAGATTTTGCATAATGCATACGGCACGGCACCGGGTATAATTTTAGAAAAAAACGAAAAAATTGCTGTTTTGCTTCCCGGTCCGCCAAGAGAGATTATGCCGATGTTTCAAGATCAGGTTGAGCCTTACTTAAAAGCGAAATCTGATTTTGTGATGGAGTCAAAGGTTGTTCGGCTGTTTGGCATTGGCGAAGCTAAAGTGGGCGAGACGGTTCTGGATTTGATGAACGGCTCAAATCCTACGGTAGCCCCCTATGCAAAGGATAATGAGGTGATTCTTCGCATATCCGCTAAGGCGAAAACGGCGAATGATGCCAAGAGCATGATTGAAGAAACCCGCAAAGAAATTGAAACCCGTTTAGGAGAATATATTTACGGCTATGATGAACAGACCATGGCAAAAACAACAGCGGCGCTCCTTTTAGATAGAGGATTAACGGTCGCTTGCGCTGAGTCGTGTACGGCTGGCAGATTAACAGCAGCTTTGGGAGATGTTCCGGGCATTTCATCTGTGCTTTCTGAAAGTATTGTGACCTATTCTAATGATGCCAAAATGAAGTATTTGGGCGTTTCTCCTAAAACGCTGCAGGCGCATGGCGCAGTCAGTGCTGAAACAGCAGAGGAAATGGCACGGGGCATCAGGAAAGCAGCCGGTGCCGATATTGGCGTTTCTGTCACCGGCATTGCCGGACCGGATGGAGGCACAGAGGAAAAGCCTGTGGGTCTTTTGTATATTGGTGTTTGCTATCAGGATGAGGTTTCGGTTTTAAAGCTACAGCTTCACGGCAACCGTGACAAGGTTCGCCAGGGTGCTGTGATGCATGGACTGAATGCAATTCGCAAGAGGATTCTTGCGTAATATAGAGAATTGAATTTTAGAAAAGTGAGGAACATAAGATGAACGATAAAAGACCGCCGGTAGCCGGCAAAAAGGGAACAGACCCGGTTGTGAGAAAAGCGGGTGATGCAGAACGTCAGGAAGCTTTGGAAATGGCGATGAAGCAAATAGAAAAAGCTTATGGCAAGGGTGCAGTTATGCGCCTTGGCAGCGAAACACGCTTAAATGTTGAGGCAATTTCTACCGGTGCGCTGAGCCTTGACATTGCCCTGGGAATCGGAGGACTCCCCAAGGGTAGAATTGTAGAAATGTATGGTCCTGAATCATCCGGTAAAACCACCGTTGCGCTGCACTGCGTGGCAGAGGCGCAAAAGCAAGGGGGCAATGTTGCCTTTATTGACGCTGAGCATGCTTTGGATCCGATTTATGCAGAAAAATTAGGCGTTAACGTGGCAGACCTTTTAGTAGCACAGCCTGATACCGGTGAGCAGGCTCTGGAAATTGCTGAAATGTTAACTCGCAGCGGCGCCATTGACCTTTTGGTTGTTGACTCGGTTGCAGCCTTAGTTCCCAAAGCTGAAATTGAAGGTGAGATGGGCGAGTCTCATGTAGGTCTTCATGCTAGGCTCATGAGCCAGGCACTCCGTAAGCTTGCGGGTGTTATCAATAAATCTAATGCAGTTGTTATTTTCATCAACCAGCTTCGTGAAAAGGTTGGTGTTATTTACGGGAACCCCGAGGTTACCACGGGTGGTCGTGCCCTTAAATTCTATGCTTCTGTGCGCTTGGAAATTAGAAAGCAGGAGGTCATTAAACGAGGCACAGAAAGCATTGGTGTTCGCACTCGTGCCAAGGTCGTGAAAAACAAAGTGGCTCCGCCCTTCCGTGAAGCGGAATTTGACATTATGTACGGCGAGGGTATATCTCAGGTTGGCTGTACTTTAGATGTGGCGGCAGACCTTGATATTATACAAAAAAGCGGTACCTGGTATAACTATGGCGATTTGCGCTTAGGTCAGGGACGTGAAAATTCTAAAACCTACTTATTGGAAAATCCGGAAATAATGCAGGAAATCGATCAGAAGGTTCGTGCGGCAGTCTTTGCCAAAACGAAACAGGCTGATGATGAAGCAGGAGAATAATCATGAAAACATTGATTGATCATGCGCTGGTCATTACCATGGATGATGGTAAAATTTTTGAAGACGGTTGTGTTATCATAGAGGGCTCAAAAATTTTATATGTAGGAGAAAAGACGGAGTCAGTTCCGTTTGACCGGCACATTGATGCCCGTGGCGGGATTGTTATGCCGGGGCTTGTGAACACGCATACCCATTCTCCTATGACGCTTCTGCGTGGCGTTGGCAATGACCGTGCCTTAAATGAGTGGCTTTGTGATTACATTTTTCCGCTTGAAGATAAGCTTGATGATGAAGCGGTATATTATGGTACGCTGCTTGGGTGTGCCGAAATGATTAAAAGCGGTACCACGGCTTTTGCGGACATGTATTTTTTCAGTGAAAGCTCAGCAAAGGCGGTGCTTTCTGCCGGAATGAAAGCCAATATTTCCCGCTGTGTAACGGGGACTCATAACGATTATAAAAAGCGTCTTTCTGAGGCAAGGCAGCTTTTTGCGGATTATGACGGTGCCGGCGACGGCTTGATTAAAATTGAGCATTCTGCCCATGCGGTGTATACCTGCAGCCGTGAAGCAATTCGGGCGGTGGCAGAAGCTGCACAGCTAGACGGCACGGGGATTCACATTCACCTGAGTGAAACCATGAAGGAAAACCGTGACTGCTATGGGCAGTATGGTAAATCGCCGACAGAAGTTATGCGTGACTTAGGCGTATTTGATACTCGAACAATCGCAGCCCATTGTGTTTATTTAAGCGAAAATGATATGGATATTTTAAAGAGCTATGGCGTTGGTGTTGCGCATAATCCTACCAGTAACTTAAAGCTGGCAAGCGGTGTGGCAAATATTAAGGAGCTGCTTGATAAAGAGATTAACGTATCGCTGGGTACTGATGGCGCTGCCAGCAACAACACACTGGATATGTTTGCAGAAATGAAGCTGGCTGGGTTGCTTCATAAAGGCATGCGCTTAGACCCTAAGCTGATTCCGGCGGAAGCAGCGCTTTACATGGCAACGGTAAACGGAGCTAAAACCTTGGGGCGGCAGCATGAATGCGGAAAGCTTAAAGCAGGCTTTTGTGCTGATTTGATTATACTGGATGCCGATGCACCGGCGCTTGTGCCCGTGAATGACCCTGTTGCCGGCGTGGTGTATAGCGGCTGTGGCGGTCATGTGGTTACGTCAATGATTAACGGACAAATTGTGATGGAAAACAGAGAACTTAAGACACTCGACATAGAAAAAATTAAGCAGGGTGTTTTGCAGGCAAAAAAACGCATGGGTTTGTAAGACAAAAGTGGGGGATAGCAGTAACGTATGAAGTATGCAGTCATTGATATTGGTTCTAACACCGTCAGGCTTTGTATTTATGAATTAAAAAATGATAAACTGGGACTTGTTTTAAATCGCAGTGTTATGGCGCTTTTGGGTTCTAAAGTAGTCGATGGAGCATTAAGCCGTGAGGGCGTTTTAGCAGCTTGCGATGCGCTTTTATCGCTAAAACAATTTGTTCGCGAAGCAAACGTTCAAAAAACCTTTGTTTTTGCCACAGCAGCATTGCGAAACATTAGAAACTCTTCTCAGGCTGTAGCAGAAATTCAAGAGAAAACAGGCTTTTTGATTGATGTGCTCTCCGGTGAGGATGAGGCATTTTTAACCTTTTCCGGCGCTGCACGAGAGCAGGATATTTATGATGGTGTGATTGCTGATATTGGCGGCGGCAGCACAGAGCTTGTTTTGGTTAAAGAAGGGAAGCCTGTGCAAACAGCCAGCCTTCCTTTTGGTTCTTTAGTGGCGTTTGTTCGATTTGTTGGAAAACGACCTGCTGCAAAAGAGCAAATTATGGCAATTCGGGCGTATGTGCGGAATTTGATTTGTCAGTCCTTTTCAGAAGGCATAACGGCAGAAGCACTTTTTGGCATTGGCGGTGCCGCCAGAACAGCGCATGAATTGGAGAAAATTTTATACCCGGCTTCCGGTGGTGCAATGGCGACCCTGGAAACACTCCTATCCCGGCTATTAGAAGATGAAAGGCTGGCAGAGGAGAGTATTTTAAAAGCCAGCCCTGAACGGCTTGATACAGCGCTCCCCGGCGTGGCAATTTTGTGCGAGGTGGCAGCTTTCTTTGGCTGCAAGCGTTTGGATGTTTGCAAAGCCGGTGTTAGAGAAGGTTATATTAACAAACAGCTTGGGTTATTGGGAAAAGAGGGTGCCTGAATGAATAAAACCGTTGCGGTTGCAACCTTGGGCTGCAAGGTTAATCAATATGAATCTGAGGCCATACAGGAGCAGTTTGGGCGTGCCGGATATACCGTGGTAGATTTTTCTATGGCGGCAGATGTTTATGTGATTAATACCTGTACGGTAACCCATTTAAGTGACAGAAAGTCCCGTCAAATGATTCGGCGGGCAAAGCAACTGAATCCGGAGGCAGTTTTGGTTGTTATGGGGTGTTATGCTCAAACCAATCCTGATGCTGTCAAAGAAATTTCTGATGTGGACATTGTCATTGGCACAGCAGACAGAAATCAAGTTGTTGATTTGGTTGAACGGTTTTGTGTAGTTCACAGCCGGATTGATTTGGTGCATGAACTGGAAAAGGATTGCGTTTTTGAACCACTGTCAATAGACGGCAGTATGCAAAAGCATACCCGTGTTTTTTTAAAGGTGCAGGACGGCTGTAATCAGTTCTGCTCATATTGCATTATTCCTTATGCCCGGGGCAGAATTCGTTCCCGCTCTATAGAAGACACCGTCAGTGAAGCAGAGCGGCTGGTTAATGCAGGATTTTGCGAATTGGTTTTAACGGGTATCCACTTGGCATCCTGGGGCAAAGACAGCGGAGAAGGAACCCTTTTAAATTTGCTTGAGGCTTTGCAGGGTGTTTCGGGCGTTGAAAGAATTCGTTTGGGTTCGCTAGAGCCGACTTTATGCGGAGAACAATTTGTTGATGGCATCAGCAAGCTCAGCAAGGTATGTCATCATTTTCATTTGTCTTTGCAAAGCGGTTGTGACAAAACTCTAAAACGGATGAATCGGAAATACACTGCGGAAGCTTATTTTGAAGCGGTGGAACGCATCCGTAAAAAAATGCCGGATGCTGCCTTTACAACAGATATTATAGTGGGCTTTCCCGGTGAGACAGAGGCAGATTTTGAAGAAAGCTATGAGTTTGTAAAAAGACTGCAGCTGGCTGATGCTCATATTTTTAAATATTCCCCCCGCAAGGGGACGCCAGCGGCAAGTATGCTGGATCAGGTTACGCCGGAAATAAAAGAAGAGCGAAGCAACCGGCTTTTAGCATTAACGGAAGAAAATAAACAACGCTTTGGGGAAAGCTACATTGGCAAAACTGAAGAGATTCTGTTTGAGCAGTCAGTGTCGCACAATGTATTTGAGGGCAAAACCCGTAATTATGTAACGGTTCGTGTTAACAGCGAAGCGGATTTAATGGGCAAACTGCAAAACGTTACGATAACGGCCTGCAAGCAGGGAATCTTATACGGCGACCTTTGTAAGGCATAGAAGCAGAGAAAAGCGAATACAATAAACCAAAACCGAATTGGGGTTGGTAGATTGTGTTGGTTATTATAAGAAAATGGAATCTGGTTCTTTTGTGTGCCATTTTTGTATTGGGCGTTGCCAGTCTTGGGCTAATGGTGCGGAAAAGTAATCCGCAAGAGGTTGTGGCGGTTCCCGGCACAGGGAAACGTGTGGTTGTGGATGCCGGTCATGGCGAGCCTGACGGAGGCGCAGTAGGAAACCACGGTGTATTGGAAAAGGACTTGAATCTTGCGGTTGCCCGTTTTTTGCAAGGCTATTTAGAGCAAAGCGGTGCTGAGGTAATTTTAACCCGTTCAGACGATAACGGGATTTATGATGCTGAAAGCCAAACCATCCGGCAAAAGAAAAGAACGGATTTATCCAATCGTGAAAAATTGATACGAGAGTCGAATGCTGATTTGTTTGTCAGCATTCATATGAATAAATTTTCAGATTCAAAGTACAGCGGTCCGCAGGTGTTTTATTCTGCCAATCATCAAAGCTCAAAAACCTTGGCAGAGGCAATTCAGAAAGAAATCATAGCGATAATAAAACCGCCGTCTGAGCGTGCTATTAAACAAGCCGGTCAGGAAATTTATTTGCTGAAGAAGACGGAAATTCCGTCGGTGTTGGTGGAATGCGGTTTTTTATCAAACGACAGAGAAGAGAAGCTGTTAATGGATGAAGACTACCAAAAGAAAATGGCCTGGGCGATTTATTGCGGCATTGCAAAATATCTGGAGGCAGCATAAATCCCCAAAGAATACAAAGGAGCGAACGAAATGAAAAAGTTTAAAATTCCTTATTTGAATGTATTGCCTGTGCTGTTGCTTGCGTTCTTGATTTTTAAACTGGTTAATAATACAGAATTGTCTTTTGGCGGTGTTCTTGCAACACTGTATAGCTGTATTGCGTATTTTGTTTCCGGTTTTGTGGTGGCGTATATTTTAAATCCTGCATTGAAATTTTTTGAGGGATTGATTCAGTCTAGAAAAGACTCGCCTAAGACAAAAAAAGTGAAGCGTGCAGGCGTTATTGCTTTTTTGTATTTACTTTTGATTGGCGTTGTGACAATTTTTGTTGTGGCAATTATCCCGACCATTCGGGACGGTATTGCGGAAATGGCAAACAATATTCCCCAGTACGCTGACCATATCGAATCGTGGCTGATGGATTTTGCAGGCGGTGTTGACCCGCAGGTTTATCATGCCATTGATAGCTGGGTAGAGGATGCATTTAAGGTTCTTTATAATTGGCTGCATCAAATGGATTTATCTTCTATCGGTAGTGCTTTAACATCCGGTGTCAGCTCCTTTGCGGTGGGTCTCATCCGCTTCGGCTTTGGCTTTGTCATTTCCGTGTATTTCCTGTTTAGCAAAGAACGGCTGATTGTTGGCTTGAAAAAATTAGTTTATGCGCTTTGCGGGGAGCTGCGTGCTGAAAAGATTTTTGAAATTGGTATAAAAATTAACACGATTTTTTTAAATTTTATTGTAAGCAAACTGCTGCAGTCATTGATCATTTTTGTTGTAGGGCTCGTTGTTTTGGTACCTCTTAACATTCCCTTAGCACCCCTGATTGCCTTGTTTATTGCCGTTACCAATATGATTCCGTATTTCGGGCCGTATATTGGGGCACTTCCCAGTATTCTTTTAGTGTTTTTCTACAGCCCGATTAAAGCGTTATGGATTTTGATTTATGCAATCGGTGTTCAGATTTTAGATAACGCAATTATTGGTCCGAAGGTTATGTCTGACCAGGTTGGCATCAGCCCCCTTTTTGTCATTGCAGGCGTTACGCTGGGTGGTACCTTTGGCGGTATTTTGGGCATGTTTATCGGTGTGCCGATTGTAGCGGTCATTAAGTTGGTATTTTATGACCCCTATATTGAGAAAAAATTGCAAGAACGAAACATAGATGTGCGCAAATAACAATCGAATGATTGTATATTAAAAAAATATGGAAAATAACTTGCAAAATGCGTTTTTATATGCTATAATTATTGCGTTATGCTAGATGGTTGAAAGAGGTGAAACAAATGAAAGAAGGAATTCATCCTAACTATACCGACACTACAATTAAGTGTGCTTGCGGTAATGTCATTGAAACAGGTTCTACAAAAGAGAATATCACTGTTGAAATTTGTTCTAAATGTCATCCGTTCTTTACAGGTAAGCAGAAGCTGGTAGACACCGGTGGACGTGTTGAAAAGTTCAGAAAACGGTTTGGCCTCAAAGAACAGTAAGTTTTTTGACGTGTTATGGTACCCTTGGAAGAGAAATGATGGAGGTAAATGCAAATGGAAACATTGCAGCTGGTTGTGCAGATTCTGCATATTATCATCACAATCATCCTGATTGCCGTTGTTCTGTTACAGTCCGGAAAGCAAGCCGGATTATCTGGCTCTATTGCTGGCGGCTCTGAAACCTTTTTCGGCAAGAATAAGGGCAGAACCATTGACGCAATCTTAGGAAAATGGACATCAGTTGTTGCCATTTTATTTTTGGTAACATCTATTGCATTGTTCTTATTAGGAAAGTAATGCAAATTTGATGATGCAGGGTTTAGGTTGATAAAATGAGAAAAAACCGTGCGTTTTTTACGTGCGGTTTTTCTTTTTATCAAAAAAGGCATCCTGATAAAATTATATAAAATTAGGGTTGCTTTTTTCTTTATTTTCGTTTAAACTATAATTAGAAATACTAATGTAAATATTGGAGGTTTAATATGATTTCAGCAGGCGAGTTCAGAAACGGCGTAACCTTTGAATTTGAAGGAAATGTTTTTCAGGTCGTAGAATTTCAGCATGTAAAGCCCGGTAAAGGTGCAGCGTTTGTAAGAACAAAGCTTAAAAATGTTATTTCCGGTGCGGTTGTTGAAAAAACATTCCGTCCCACCGAAAAAATGCCCAAAGCTCATATTGAAAGAAAGAACATGGCATATTCTTACAACGATGGAGATTTGTTCTATTTTATGGACAATGAAACCTTTGATATGATGCCCCTTTCTCAGGATCAGCTTGGAGATGCACTTAAGTTTGTTACAGAGAATATGAACGTAACGGTTCTGTCCTACAAGGGTTCTGTTTTTGGCGTTGAGCCCCCGACTTTTGTTGAACTGGCTGTTACTGAAACAGAACCCGGCTTTAAGGGTGATACAAGTACAGGTGCTACCAAGCCTGCAACGCTGGAGACCGGTGCTACCATTAACGTTCCGCTGTTTGTTGATCAGGGTGATACCATCCGTGTTGATACAAGAACCGGCGAATACATGGAACGTGTTTAATCTTTAAATTTTACTGCCGAAGGGTTATAAGTTGACATTATGTCGGCTATAATCATTAGGAAAGGAAGTGTTAACATGGCTTATTTATCTGAAAAAGCAGCATATTTAAAGGGGCTTGCTGATGGCATGAAGCTGGCGGAAAAAAGCGATGAAGGCATGATGATTGCAAAGCTTATCGCTATGCTTGAAGATGTTGCAGCAAGCGTAGATGAGGTTGAGGCTGTACTTGATGAGTATGATGAACGCCTTGATGATTTAGAAGAATTTGCAATGGATGTGTCTGAGGCGTGCAGCGGTCATGATTGTGACTGTGATTGCGATTGTGATTGTGATTGCGACGACGATGACGAAGATTTTGATGATTTGGAATTCTATGAAGTAGAATGCCCCCATTGCAAGGAAAAGGTTTACTTTGATGAGGACATGATGGATAATGACGACCTGGTTTGTCCCAATTGCAGTAAGCTGATTGAAATCGAGATTGATGCATAAAAAATGGCGTGTCTCAATTGAGTGAGACACGCTATTTTTTTAGTCTTTAAATTTTTTAGCAAGTTTATTAAGCGCTTTTTTCTCAATACGGGAAACATAAGAGCGGGATATACCTAATTTTTTTGCGATTTCCCGTTGGGTAATTTCTTTGCCGCAGAGACCGTATCGCATGATGATAATTTCCCGTTCCCGGTCGTTTAATGAATCTTCTATGTAATGATACAATTTTTGGGTGTCAAGGTTTAAGTCTGCCTTTTGCGCCACGTCTTCGTCATCAACGGTTAAAATGTCCATAAAGGTAATATCGTTCCCTTCTGAGTCGCGACCTAAACACTCATTCATAGAGACCTCCTGTGTTATTTTTTTGGTTGAACGGATAGACATTAAAATTTCATTTTCAATACAACGGGCGGCGTAGGTGGCAAGACGTGCATTTTTTTGCGGATCAAAGGAGGTAATCGCCTTAATGAGACCAATGGTGCCGATGGATATAACATCATCAGAGTCAGCTCCGGGCGTTTGAGTAAACTTTTTAGCAACATGCGCTACCAGACGGAGATTGTGCTCAATCAGCTTGTTTTTTGCATTTTCATCGCCTTCTGCCATAAGCTTTAAACATTCTTTTTCTTCTTTTGCTGAAAGCGGGCGAGGGAAGGTGTTAGAATTATTTGATACGTAAGAAAGTAAAAACGGACCAAATCGAATCAATGATAAAATCAACATCCAGAGTGAAGAAAACATAAAAGCACCTCCAAAAGAGAATATTTAATTATATGAAAATAAGATGATTGAATTGCCAGTACCAATGAAAAAGGGACATCGATAAATTTTTAAGAAAAAACCATGTTTATGCAAAAAAAGGCTTGACAAATCCTTAAAAAATTGCTATACTTTTATATGTTGTAAGTGATGGAGAGGTGTCCGAGCGGTTTAAGGAGCTGGTCTTGAAAACCAGTGATGCGAGAGCACCGTGAGTTCGAATCTCACCCTCTCCGCCAATAACTTTGTTTTAAATATTGTTTTATATATTCGACACGGAGAAGTACTCAAGTTGGCCGAAGAGGCGCCCCTGCTAAGGGTGTAGGTCGGGAAACCGGCGCGAGAGTTCAAATCTCTCCTTCTCCGCCACCAAAAAGCAAGCATCAAAAGATGCTTGCTTTTTGGTTTATGGACAGGAATTTGAACTCGAGCGACGGGTACCGGTAGAACTAAAATGAATCGGTAATTGGATTTCTATAATAAAAAAGTCCGCTAATAGCGGACTTTTTTATTATGTGATTTTTTTAGCTTTTCTTTTCAGGGTCAACATAAAGAGGAGAAATGGAAATGTCCTCGTAAATTCTCTTAATTGTTTCCGCAAAAATAGGAGCAACCGAAAGCACTTTGAATTTATCAAGCATTTTGCTCTTGGGAAGAGGGATTGAATCAAGAAATACAATTTCTTTAAGTGGGGACTGTTCGAGTCTTTCAATAGCAGGACCTGAAAGTACAGCGTGAGTACATGCGCAGTAAACTTCTTTTGCACCTTTTGCAATGAGTGCAGAAGCACCTGCAACAATTGTACCTGCAGTATCAATCATATCGTCAACCATGATGCAGTATTTACCTTCAATATCACCAATGATATTCATTACTTCTGCAACATTGGGACGGGGACGACGCTTGTCCACTATTGCGAACGGAACGCCAAGTTTCTGAGCAAACTGTCTTGCTCTGCCAACACTACCGTGGTCAGGAGAAACTATGCAGACATCCTCAAGGCTGTCTTTAAATTTATTTTTAAAATAATTTGCAAGAAGAGGACCGCCATACAGATGGTCAACGGGAATGTTGAAAAATCCCTGAATCTGTGGGGCGTGCAAATCAATTGTAAGTACTCTGTCAGCTCCGGCTGTGGTTAGAAGATCGGCAACAAGTTTAGCTGAGATGGGGTCACGTGCCTTAGCCTTTCTGTCCTGACGCGCATAACCAAAATAGGGAAGCACGGCAGTAATTTTAGCAGCTGACGCTCTTTTAAAAGCATCAATCATAATGAGAAGTTCCATTAAATTATCGTTTACGGGATTGGAAGTGGACTGAACAACAAATACTTCAGAGCCTCTAACCGTTTCGTTAATGTTAACAGATATCTCC
>JAFWAT010000011.1 GCA_017507525.1 Clostridia bacterium
ATCCAAATTTGATTTGTGCCGTCTTTTTGGGTTTCTTCGTTGAAAATGAGCTGCAATCCGTAATGGAGATGGGGGGTGTTTATGTTGTTTACATTTTCCTTGGAGCTGTAGCCGGTCATGCCGAGGTACCCAATCACATCCCCGGCGGTAACCACCTTTCCCTCATACATATCATTATAAGGGTGGTCCTTTCTAAGGTGTGCATAATAATAGTAGCGTTTTCTGTCAAAACTGCGGATGCCGATGCGCCAGCCGCCGTACTGGTTCCAGCCCACGCACTCCACAATACCGGATTCAATGGCAATAATGGGCGTTCCCACACTGCCCATCATATCATGACCTAAGTGCTTGCGTTTGTAGCCGTAAGACCGAGCGACGCCAAAATCGTCAAAATGGCTGTAGCTGTAGCCCTTGGCAACAGGGGAAAACACACGGAGACCATAGCGGCTTTCCATCATGGTTTGCTCCGGGTTTTCCGGATCCGGCACTTCTATGGTATAATTGCCGACAAAGCCGCCGAGGACAGCGCCGTAGGCTTCTTTGAAATAAGCATAGGTTTTAAGGTCACGACCTAAGTCGTCAATGGTGGTGTTTTTTTCGCGGGCGGTATCAAGCAGCTTTTGCATATCGCTTTTTTTAAAATGAGAAAAATCACCGCCATATTTTGAGGCAAGGTAGGCGAGAATATCTACCCAGGAAACGGGCGTTTGGTTTTCTTCTGTATGGCTTTTGATGTCAATGGCAAGGGCAGCGTCTAAGGCTTCATAGGGAACGCCGAAATCCACCCATTTAATAAAATCCTTTTCTTCTTCGCCCTCTTTGGATGCCGTGTAAATAGCGGCAGGGGTTATGGCTGCGGCTAAAAAGACAACAATGAGCAAAGCAATCAGTAAAACGGTTTTTTTCTTTATGGCTGTGATAATCAAGAAAAACACCTCCGGTTTTAGTATATGCTAAGGGAAATGAAAAAAGAAGAAAAGAGCTGTAGCAAAACAATTTTGCTACAGCCAATTTAGTATGGTAATGACTTTTAATATGATTAGTGTTTCGTGCTGACAGAACCGTCCCCTTGACATTGGATCGTGTTCTTAAAGATAATCAGCATGAATTACATTATCGACTTGTATTAAATCTTTTCTGGTAGCGTAAAAATAAAAGATTTCGTTATCCAAATGATTTTCCAAATTTTTCTTTGTAATATAGTATTGTTTATTGTCTGCTAGCACCTCTACCATTGATTTTTGACCAATAATAGTATCCTTGTTGATTATTTTACAAGCGATACTTTGATCTGTTTTGTCATTAACTACCTTTCCGAATAATTTTATTTTACAATCGTATTGATGGTTCATTTGTATAAAATTAAAATTAATATCACTAACTACTGCTGAATCATCAAAGCACTCTACAATATCTCCTGTTTGCATGTTTTTTAACTTTAAAAAACGTGTTATTTCTGATTCTGAAATTTCAACTAAATTATACATTTTACATTCCTCCTTAATCAACTGGATAAAATGAAACAATATACCCATTGGTTCCATATGCAACCCTATATGTATTTTGCTCGAATACATAATCAGCAAACATCCCTTTAGCATTATTTCCAATTTTTACTGGCTTTGTCTTTAAAACTTTATTTAAAAAACTTGGAATATCTTGTATATTATTTTGAGCAAAATCATTTGCGTGTCTTTCTAAAATATGAATTAAACCAGAAGTTTTATTTCCGTGCTCCAACCAAAGGATTTTACCATCTACATTTTTCGTGACCGTGACCACATTTTCAGGCGAATATTTAACACCACTAGTTGCTAATTCATCCATTAAGTCTTTTGGTTTTAAATTTTTTGTGATATTTAATTCTACTGTCAGTTCATCCATCTGCTTCGCAGCCGCTTTTGTTGCATCTGCCATTTCGTCTGCGTGTTTGCCGGCAGCATTTAGCGCATCTATGGCTTCGTCGGAATATTTTAAACTGCCGACATAGGGGAGTAGGGAGATAAGATCTAAAACTGTTTGCCCCAAGTGTCCCCAGGTTGTCTTCCAGTTGGTAACATCGTAGAATAGGTCCCGGATGTCTGCTGGGAGGTCAAGACCGATGAATCCTAAAGCAACCTGTCCTACCGTACCCAACAAATTTGCATCATCGGCATAATTGCCGAAAATAATCTGCTTTAGGGTTGTTTGCAAATAGTCCAGAACGTTTTCCTCTGTATCTTCCTCTTTCTTTTTCATAGAAAAGACTGTGTTACCGGATGCGTCTAAAATCTCTATCCCGCAGTCGCAGTTTGGATGCATGGGCGCCAGATTTATACCGGTTTTTGCGTCGTCAATGGGAAACACCTTGCCGTCTAAGGAGGTACAATCCTCGCAGTTATCGCCGTTTGCGATGAAGCGGTAGTGGGTGCCCCCCTGTTCCTGATATTCCCATAGTATCATATATCGCTCCATTTGTCCAGCAGTCTGAATCAGGTAGTGCTTTAATGTATTCAACCGTTTTTGCAAAAGGGTGTTCGTGTTCCAAATGACGGCTTTCGCATTTTTGTTTTGCATAATTTGCAGGTCGAGTTCCCGAAGAATTGCGCTGACCGAATTATTTTTTTGCGCTTCTAAATTCTTTTGAAACTGATTTTGAAAGGCTTCGCCCTTTGATCCGTAGCGGGAAAGCTTTACATGTGTCTGCCTGTTGAACGCAAATTCATCATAAAATTCCCGTATGTGTGCTTCTACCTTGTCCATCAGAACGTCATAAGGAAGAATTAACTCATACCCCACTTGTGCTTGGGTGCTTTTATCCAGAAATGTCCGGTCTGATATATTGATGTTGCTTTTCATTTTGCCAAGTATGTTCTTTGTGCCATCGGGGATAAATGTGCTATATACATAGGCGATATCGTTATCGATTGTGCCAAGCAGATTATCTGCCATTTTGTCATAAATGGTCTCGTTCATTCAATCTTCCTTCCATAAAATGTTTTATAGTTGCAAAATGCAACGCAATATGCAAAAAAATAGAAGAAATTAGATTTCTATGTACTTGTAAAGGCATGAGTCAAGAGGATACACTCCTTTCTGTTGCGATTTGCAACTAATATATCATAAAAAATAAAGTTTGTCAACTGTTTAAACAAAACTTTTTCATGAATAAAAAAATAGCTGTAACAAAATATTTTGTCACAGCTATTTTGCTATTACTGATTATACATCAAACCGCAATTCTGTTGTATAGGGGATTTTAAAATGCTCATAGGCTTTAACCGTTGCCATACGTCCTCTGGGGGTGCGGTTTAAAAAGCCGATTTGCAGAAGATAGGGCTCATAAACATCTTCAATGGTGCCGGCATCTTCGCCGATGGAAGCCGCCAAAGTTTCAAGACCCACCGGGCCACCGCCAAAGTTTTCAATGATGAAAAGCAGCATCCGGCGGTCAATAGCGTCTAAACCAATGGGGTCAATTTCCATGGTGGTTAAGGCTAAATCTGCAATTTCACGGGTAATCACCCCATCGCCTTTAACTTGCGCAAAATCGCGGACACGCTTTAAAAGCCGATTAGCAATTCGGGGGGTTCCGCGGGAGCGCTTGCCGATTTCAAGGGAGCCTTCAGCATCGATTTTTGTGCCTAAAATATCAGCCGAGCGGCGAATGATTTCATCAAGCTCCTCGGGGGTGTAAAGCTCCAAGCGGCTGATGACGCCAAAACGGTCACGCAGGGGTGCGCTGAGTAGCCCGGTTCTTGTGGTAGCCCCGATTAAGGTAAAGCGGGGCAGGTCCAAGCGAACAGAATGGGCGCCGGGACCTTTGCCCAAAATAATATCTAAGGAAAAATCCTCCATAGCAGGGTAGAGCACCTCTTCCACATGGCGGCTTAAGCGGTGGATTTCATCAATGAACAAAATGTCATGTTCAGAGAGCCCTGTTAAAATCGCTGCCAAATCGCCGGCACGCTCAATGGAGGGGCCGGAGGTTACGCGGATGTTTACTCCCATCTCGTTGGCAATGATACCGGCAAGGGTGGTTTTACCGAGACCCGGAGGACCGTACAAAAGAACATGGTCTAATGGGTCTTTTCTTTCTTTTGCCGCATGGATAAAGATTTTCATGTTCTCTTTAACCTTCGTCTGACCAATGTATTCTTCCAAACGGCGGGGGCGCAGGCTATATTCTACGTCTGAATCCTCACCTAGGGTGCGGGAGGAAATGATTCTGTCTTCGTGCGTTTCTTCAAAGGGCATAATCTAGCTCCTTTCTAAGGTAATTGCAAAATTAGCATTTTGCAATTACAGTGAATAGTGAATAGGTAATAGTGAAGAGTTTTGGAACAAATTCCTTAAGGAATTTGTTTTTGTTATAGATTCTTTGCCAAAATTTTTAGGGCGCTTGTAATAATTTCAGAAGTGGTGGCACCTTCAGCACCGGAAACCGCCCGGGCGGCTTCTGACTGGGTATAGCCCAATGCACACAGGGCCTCAATTGCTTCGTTGTCACTTTGCTGCGGAATGGGAGAAAAGTCTTTTGTGTCACCTGCGGTTTTAATAAAGTCACTGTTTTCCAGCTTGTCCTTTAATTCCAGCACAATTTTCTGTGCAAGCTTCGGCCCGACGCCCTGTGCCCGGGTAATGGCTTTAAAATCACCGGTGACAACAGCCAGAGCAAATTCTGCCGGACGCAGCACAGACAGGATGGCAAGCCCTGCCTTGGGTCCTGCACCGGATACGGAAATGATGCGACGGAACATGGAAAGCTCCTCTATCGATAAAAAACCGTATAAATCCATGGCATCTTCTGCGACCTTTAAGTAAGTAAATATCTTCGCAGGCTTACCGGTAGACAGGGCAGAAGGACCATAGGGAGACATATATACCCGGTAACCGATGGCGCCGGTGTCAATAATTGCCGCATTTTCTTCCAGCGCTTCGACGGTGCCGTTTATAAATGCAATCACAAAAATTCCTCCTTTAAACCCCTTGCTGATGGGTCAGTGTTTGATATCCTGATGCATAGGCGTGGCAAATGGCAATGGCAAGGGCATCTGCCGTGTCATCCGGCTTGGGAACAGCGGAAAGAGATAAAAGAGATTTAACCATGCGCTGAACCTGCGCCTTATCTGCCCGGCCGTAGCCTGCAACGCTTTGTTTAACCTGCAGGGGTGTGTATTCATAAATGGGCACATTTTGCACCGCTGCCGCCAGCATAATAACACCGCGGCCGTGGGCAACGGAAATGCCCGTTGTGATGTTGGTGTTAAAAAACAACTCTTCTACCGCAAAAGCATCAGGATGAAACCGTTCAATTAAAATGTTAATGTCTTCAAAAATGTGCCTGAGCCTGTCCGATAATTTCATGCCGGCTTTGGTGGTCACTGCGCCGTAGTCAATGACGGAAAAATGACCGGCTGTGTAGTCAATCACGCCGTAGCCAATGGTGGCAATGCCGGGGTCGATGCCCATAATAATCATGCGTTTTACCTCGATGTGTATTAAAATTCATTTTTTTTGCATTTTTTTCAAGAAAATGTTGAGATTTCCTGTACTTTATGTTATAATATACGCCGTAAGTAATATTATTCTATCATAGTTTTGGAGGAATTGCAAATGGCAACGAAAGAAAAAGTTATTTTGGCTTATTCAGGCGGTCTGGATACGTCCATCATCATCCCCTGGCTGAAAGAGAATTTTGATTATGAAGTTATCGCTGTCTGTGGCGATGTGGGTCAGGGCAAGGAAACAGACGGATTGGAAGAAAAGGCACTCAAGACCGGTGCTTCCAAATTATATATTGAAAACCTGCAGGAAGAATATGTGAGAGATTTCATTTGGCCGACCTTAAAGGCTGGTGCTGTGTATGAAGGTAAGTATCTTTTAGGTACTTCTCACGCAAGACCCTGTATTGCAAAGAGAATTGTTGAAATTGCAGAAAAAGAAGGGGCAACAGCTATCTGCCACGGTTGTACCGGTAAGGGTAACGACCAGGTTCGCTTTGAGCTGACAATTAAAGCACTGGCGCCGCACCTTAAAATTATTGCTCCTTGGAGAATGTGGGATATTAAATCCCGTGAAGAGGAAATTGAATATGCAGAAGCACGTGGCATCCCCGTGCCCGTTACCAAGGAAGATAACTATTCCATGGACAGAAACATCTGGCATTTAAGCCATGAGGGTATGGACTTAGAGGACCCTGCCAACGAGCCTCAGTATGATAAAATCTTAAAGCTCATGGTTTCTCCTGAAAAAGCGCCGGATACACCTACATATGTAACCATTGACTTTGAAAAGGGTATTCCCGTTGCCATTGACGGCGTTCGTTATGAAAGCGCAGTTGAACTTTTAAAGAAAGCTAACGAGCTGGCTGCTAAAAACGGCGTTGGTATAGACGATATTGTAGAAAACAGACTGGTTGGCATGAAGAGCCGTGGTGTTTATGAAACCCCGGGCGGCACTCTGTTATATGCTGCGCACAAAGAACTTGAATATTTGTGTCTTGACAAGCAGACTCTGCATTATAAATTAAACCTTGCAAATCAGTTTGCTGATTTGGTTTATGACGGTTTATGGTACACACCGCTGCGTGAGGCAATGAGCGCTTTTGTTGATTCTACACAGGAAACCGTAACCGGTACTGTTAAAATGAAGCTTTACAAGGGTAATTGCATGGCTGCCGGCACAACTTCACCTTATTCTTTATATGATGAAGACATTGCAACCTTCAGCGAAGACGAAGTCTATGACCAGAAGGATGCAGAAGGCTTTATCAATCTGTTTGGTCTGCCTATCACCGTTCGCGCAATGATGAAGAAAAAGAACGGCGAAAAGCTGTACTAAGAAAAAACATTACATAAAATAAAATGGAATAAGAGCCGAGTTACACTCAGCTCTTATTCTGCATTTTGCAAAAGGTAGGAAGACATCATTATGACGAAAAAAAAGCTTTGGGGCGGCAGATTTTCCAAGGAAACTGACGCAATGGTTGATGATTTTAACTCCTCCATCCGTTTTGACAACCGGATGTATTGGGAGGATATAGAAGGCTCTATTGCCCACGCCGGTATGCTGGGGCGCTGCGGCATCATTCCAAAAGATGATGCAGCGTTGATTCAAAAAACCTTAAAAGAAATCCGTGACGATATTGAAGCCGGCACGGCAGAGTTTGATGTGTATGCAGAAGACATTCACATGAATGTAGAAACCCTGCTGATTTCCCGCATTGGCGATGTGGGCAAGCGTCTGCACACCGGCAGAAGCCGGAACGATCAGGTGGCTCTGGATTTGCGCTTATACTTGCGCCGGCAGTGTGACGAGATGGCAAAGCAGCTTCGCTCTTTAATGGGCACGCTTTTAAACCTGGCAGAAGAGCATACCGAAACCATCATGCCGGGTTATACCCACATGCAAAAGGCACAGCCGGTTACCTTTGCACACCACCTTTTAGCATATTTTGAAATGCTCAAGCGAGATGCCGAAAGACTAAAGGAGTGCAGAGGGCGGATCAATGTCATGCCACTGGGTTCCGGTGCCTTGGCGGGCACAACCTATCCTTTAGACAGAGAGTATGTGGCAAAAGAACTGGGCTTTGATGCTGTGACCAATAACTCCTTAGACGGGGTCAGCGACCGTGATTTTGCCATTGAGCTTTGCAGCGTTCTTTCTCTTTTAATGATGCATTTGTCCCGCTTTTCAGAAGAATTAATTCTTTGGTCAACCCATGAATTTTCTTTTGTGGAAATGGATGATGCCTATTCTACCGGTTCTTCCATTATGCCGCAGAAGAAAAATCCGGATGTGGCAGAGCTGATTCGCGGTAAGACCGGCCGCGTGTATGGTGACCTTTCCGCCCTGCTTGTTACCATGAAGGGTCTGCCCCTTGCGTATAATAAAGATATGCAGGAGGATAAAGAAGCGGTGTTTGATGCCGTGGATACGGCAAAACTCTGTATGCCGGTTTTTGAAAAGATGATTAAGACCATGAAAGTGAGAAAAGATGTGATGCTAAAGGGTGCAAAAGGCGGTTTTGCCAACGCAACCGATGTGGCAGACTATCTGGTTAAAAAGGGCGTTCCCTTTCGTGATTCTCACAGTATTGTGGGTCAGATGGTGGCAAAAGCCATTGGTTTAGGAAAAAATTTAGATGACTTTACCTTACATGAATTTAAAGAATGCTCACCTTTAATTGAAGAAGATATTTACGAAGCCATCAGCATGGAAACCTGCGTGGGTGACAGAAAATTAAAAGGCGGTCCGGCACCGGAGCGCACGAAGCAGGAAATTCAAGACGGCCGTGCATGGCTGAAAGGGTAAGGAGGCTTTTATATGGATAACGTATTTAAAGAGTTAGGCGAGCGCATCAGCGGTCTTCGTGATGCCTGCGGCTTTACGCAGGAGGAAATGGCTGAAGCCCTGCACCTCGACCTTTTGGTGTATCAGGACTATGAAGAGAATGGAAAAAACATTCCCATTAGCGTGATTTATGAAATTGCGAACAAGTGCGGTGTGGACTTTACCGAGATTATGACGGGCGTGAAAGCCAAGCTTAACACCTACCATGTAGTTAAAAACGGTCAGGGGCGTGCCATTGACCGGTATCCCGGTTACAGCTTTGAGGACCTGGCATTTCGCTTTAATGGCAAAATCATGCAGCCGCTACTTGTAACCTTAGACCCTTCTGAGAAAAAAGCAGCACCGGTCAGCCACCCCGGACAGGAATTTAACTATGTTTTATCCGGAACCGTAGCAATTGAATTTGACGGAAAAGAGCTGATTTTAGAAGCAGGGGACTCAATTTATTTTAACCCGGCATTCCCCCATGCACAGCATTGTGTCGGCAATACCCCGGCTGTGTTTCTGACCGTGATATCTGAATAGAAAAGGATGAGTGAATTGTTACTGGATCGATTTTTACCGAGAATAGACTTTGAATCCTATGAGGATTTTAAAGAAAATTATACCGTTAATGTGCCTGAAGATTTTAACTTCGGCTTTGATATTGTTGATGCCTGGGCAGAGCAGGACGAAAACAAGATGGCTCTTGTTTGGTGCAATGACCATGACGAAGAAAAGAAAATGACTTTTTCTGATATCAAACGTCTTTCAAACAAAACCGCTAACTATTTTAAAAGCCTTGGCATTCAAAAAGGTTCTGTTGTTCTTTTAGTGCTCCGTCGTCGTTGGGAATATTGGGTATGTGCTACTGCTCTTCACAAAATCGGGGCGATTTTAATTCCCGGCTCTTTGCAGCTGACGAAAAAGGACATTGCTTACCGTGCCAATGCGGCAGGCATTTCTGCCATTGTTTGCGTGGATGACCCCTTTGTTATTGAGCAGACAGAGCTTGCGCAGCCAGAGGCAGAATGCTTAAAGCATAAAATTCTGGTGGGTTCTCCTCGTGAGGGCTGGCTGGATTTTGCTACAGGCATTGAGGGCCAGAGCGAAGAATTCCCCCGCCCGACAGGGGAAGACAAAACCCGCTGGGATGATACCATGCTGGTGTATTTTACTTCCGGCACAACGGGCATGCCCAAAATGGTTCGCCACAATTTTTCCTATCCCTTAGGTCACATTGTCACCGCAAAATATTGGCAGTGTGTTCAGGAGGATAAGCTCCATATGAGCGTGTCTGATTCCGGCTGGGCAAAATTCGGCTGGGGCAAAATTTACGGTCAGTGGATTTGCGGTGCGGTTATTTTTGCTTATGATATGGACAAGTTTGTACCCCTGAATCTGCTGAAAAAAATCACACAATATAAAGTTACTACCTTCTGCGCACCGCCGACGATGTTCCGGTTTATGCTGCAGGAGGATGTTACACAGTTTGACTTATCTTGTATCAAGCATTGCTGTATTGCCGGTGAGCCGCTGAACCCTGAAGTATTTAAAAAGTGGTATGATTTAACAGGGCTTAAGCTTTGTGAAGGCTTCGGTCAGACAGAGGGGTCAGTTTTAATTGCAAACTTCCCCTGGTTTGAGCCAAAGCCCGGTTCCATGGGTAAACCCTCGCCCCTGTATAACATTCAGCTCTTAGATAGCGACGGAAACGTTTGTGAAGATGGTGATGAGGGCAGCATTGTTATCATGGGCATTGATAAAAATCCGCCGGTAGGTCTTTTCACCGGTTATTACCGTGACGAAAAGCTGACGGAGGAAAATTTGGGCAGCGGCAACTATGACCTGCGTGACATGGCGTGGCGCGATTCTAACGGATATTACTGGTTCGTGGGCAGAAATGACGATGTTATTAAATGCTCCGGCTACCGCATTGGTCCCTTTGAGGTTGAAAGCGCGTTACTTGAGCACCCCTCTGTTGTAGAATGTGCCATTACGGCAGCACCGGACCCGGTACGCGGTCAGGTGGTTAAGGCAACGGTTGTGCTTGCAAAGGGTTACACGCCTTCAGACGAGCTTGTCAAAGAACTGCAGAACCACGTTAAGCATGTAACGGCACCTTATAAGTACCCCAGAATTGTAGAATTTGTTGAGGAATTGCCCAAAACCTTAGGGGGCAAAATTAAACGTGCAGAAATCAGAAAGAGCAGCGAGTCATGAGTATAGAATCTGTTATGACGCCGCGTCTTCTGGCAATCAGCGAAAGCGTTCCGCAAGGGGTGGCGATTGCTGATGTGGGGACAGACCATGGCTATATTCCCATTTACTTATGCTTGAAAAATAAGATTACAAGCGCCCTGGCTATGGATTTACGGCCGGGGCCGCTTAAACGTGCTGAGGAAAATATTGCCCGGTACGGTTTGGAAAATCAAATCAAAACCCGCCTGTCAAACGGCTTATTAGAGCTTCATAGCGGCGAAGCAGATGTTGCTGTGATTGCCGGCATGGGTGGGCTTTTAATTGCAGAAATATTAGAAGCGGCAAGGCTTCCCCTTGACTGTTATGTGCTGCAGCCCATGACAGCAACGGCAGAGCTTCGGCAATATCTGGCGGAGAACGGCTATCAAATCTGTCATGAAGTTTTAGCACAAGAGGAAGAAAAAATCTATACAGTCATGACGGTGAAGCGGGGGCAGATGAAAGTGGAGGATCCGGTTTATTTTCAGGTGGGCAAATGCCTGATGGAATGCCGTGACCCCCTGACGCCGGCTTTAATTGATAATCTTTTGCATAAATATATGACAGCTCGTGAAGGCCTTTTACGGTCAGGCAGGGAAGAAGCAAAGGAAAAGGAAAAACAATATTCTGCACAGATTGAATCACTCACAGCATTAAAAAAGGAGTGCCAGACATGGTAGGGTTAAGTGAATTACTTGCTTTTTTTGAATTGGTTGCGCCGAAAGCCTTGGCAGAAGACTATGATAATGTAGGCCTTTTGGTTGAGGGTGTGACGGACGAAATTGATACGGTTGTTTTGGCACTGGATGCTGATGAGGAAACGGTTTGTGCGGCAGAAACAATCGGTGCCCAGCTGATTGTAACTCATCACCCCGTCATGTTTCGTCCGGTGAATCGTTTAACGGAACAAGAGGGCGGGCAACGCACCATTCGCAGATTGTTGCAAAAAGGCATTGGGCTTTTTGCTATGCATACAAATTTTGACTCAGCAGAAAATGGCTTGTGCGATGCGTTCTTAGACAGCTTTGGAGATTTTAGGGAGCGCACGTCTTTTGCCGGCACGGCTGACGGCATTGGCAGAATTGGAAAATTGAAAACGCCCTGCACGCTACGGGAACTTCTTGCAAGAGGAAGGAAAGCTTTTTCACCTGATCATGAAATCTCTTATGTAGGTGAAGCAGACAGCGTGGTAGAAACCGTTGCTGTTTGTAATGGTGGCGGCGGAGACATGCTCTTTGATGCCTACAATCTGGGCGCACAGGTGTATATCTCGGGGGATTTTAAGCATCATCACGCGCGTTTTGCTGTTGAAAACAATATGAACTTGATTCAAATTGACCATTACGATGCAGAAATCGGTTTTTGTGAGCTGATGAAAAAACACCTTGAAGCTACTTTTGGTGGCAGACTCAAGGTGGTCACCCAAAGCAATGAAAAAAGCCCCTGGAAAAGCTTTTAATAAAGGAGAAACCAATGGAAAGAATAGAGACAGAACGCCTTTTTCTCCGCAGATTTACAGAGAATGATTTGCATGCCATGGATGCCTATTCTAAAAACCCAAAGCTGGGGTTTAACGCCGGGTGGAAGCCTCACGAAACCATTGAAGATTCCAAACAGGTCCTTGCCGATTTTATGGCAAGTGATGAGGTTTGGGCAATTGTGGAAAAAGAAAGCGGAAAGCTGATTGGCTCCTGCGGACTCCACCATGACCATAAGCGCATGAATTCCAGGGCGAGAATGCTTGGCTACGTGCTGGATGAAAATTTTTGGGGCAAGGGCTACATTCCCGAGGCGGCATCCGCGCTGATTGCCTATGGCTTCTGCGAAATGCAGCTTGATATCATTAGCGTGTATCACTTTAGCTTTAATATGCGGTCAAAACGCGTCATTGAAAAACTGGGGTTTACCTATAACGGCATTATGCCTCAGGCACGGCTACTCTATGACGGCAG
>JAFWAT010000012.1 GCA_017507525.1 Clostridia bacterium
CGCCCGCCAAACCGCCTGTTTCGATTCTGGTAATCTAAAATTGCCTGTGTAAAATCCTTCGTGGTAAAATCAGGCCAGTTAATATCCGAAAACCAGAATTCACTATAAGCAGACTGCCACAACAAAAAGTTTGACAGTCTAAGCTCACCGCTGGGACGAATGATTAAATCTGCCTCCGGTACCTCCGGCGTATAAATCTCGCCGGACAGCATTGCCTCTGTCACCGCACCTGGCTCCAGAGTTCCGTCGCTAACCTGTTGACACAGATTGTTAACTGCATGCACAATTTCCTGGCGACCACCGTAATTGATGGCTAAATACAGCGTCATGCCCTTTCGGTCACGCGTGTATTCTTCAATCACATCAATCTCGTAATTAATTTCATCAGATAACCGGCTGCGGTCACCAATGACGCGAATGGTAACATCCTTGCCCGCCAGCTGTTCTTTATCACGAAGATACTCGAGCAAAAGCTGCATTAAGGCATCCACTTCTTCTTTGGAGCGCTTCCAGTTTTCCGTGCTGAAAGCATACGCCGTCATATAAGGAATGCCCAGATTGCCTGCAAATTCAGAAATGGTTTTTAAATTCTGGGCGCCGGCTCTGTGTCCGGCAATGCGGGGCAACCCCTTTGCTTTTGCCCAACGACCGTTCCCATCCATAATCACACCCACATGGCGGGGCAAATTATTCAGGTCAATTTCTCTGGAGAGTTGTTTGGCAGATTGCTGCTTACTAAAGAATTTTAACATAAAAATCCCCTTAGATTTCCATAATTTCTTTTTCTTTTTTCGCTGAAACCGTATCAATGTCTTTAATGTACTGGTCCGTCAGCTTCTGAATGTCAGTTTCTGCCTGCTTTAAATCATCCTCTGTGATTTCACTTTTCTTCTTCTGCGCTTTAAAAGCTTCCAGCGCGTCACGGCGCACACCACGGATTACAACCTTGGCTTCTTCAGCACGCTTGGAAATGCCCTTAACCAGTTCCTTACGGCGTTCTTCTGTCAGCGCCGGGAAGTTAATGCGAATCACTTTACCGTCATTATTCGGTGTCAGGCCAAGCTCTGATTTTAAAATCGCTTTTTCAATATCACCTAAGATGCTTGCATCCCAGGGCTGAATCACAAGCATTCTTGCCTCGGGCACAGAAACAGTACCAACCTGCGGAATGGGTGTGGGTGTGCCATAATAATCAACAGAAACTTTATCCAGCAAAGCAGGGTTTGCACGACCTGCGCGAATGGCCGCATAGTCATTTTCTAAAGCATGAATTGCTTTATCCATTTTAGCTTTTACGTCTTCGTACATATTTCATCGTCCTTTCTTAGCCGTTTGATACAATTGTTCCGATTTTTTCACCCTCTAAAACACGGATGATATTCTGGGGGTCCTCAATGCCGAACACCAAAATCGGAATGTTGTTATCCATACAAAGGGAGGTGGCAGTAGAATCCATAACACCTAAGCCCTTATTTAAAACATCAATATAGCTCAAGCTGTCAAAACGCTTTGCATTGGGGTTAATCGCCGGGTCGCTATCATAAACAGCATCTACCTTTTTGGCAAGGAAGATGGCTTCTGCATCAATTTCTACGGCTCTAAGGGCTGCCGCTGTATCCGTCGAGAAAAAGGGGTTACCGGTGCCGCAACCAAAAATCACAACCCTGCCCTTTTCCATGTGGCGGTCTGCCTTGCCGCGGATGTATGGCTCTGCAATCTGCCGCATTTCAATCGCTGTCTGCACACGGGCAGGAACACCAACCGCCTCCAATGCGCTCTGCATGGCAAGAGAATTAATAACGGTAGCCAGCATGCCCATGTGGTCTGCCCGGGTTCTGTCCATATTCCCGCCGGAACGGCCTCTCCAAAAGTTGCCGCCACCAACAACAATGGCAATCTGAACACCTGCATCGTTACATTCTTTTACAACCTTTGCAATGTTTTCTAAGGTGTCAAAATCAAGACCCGTGCCCTTGCTGCCGGCAAGAGCCTCACCACTGATTTTCAATAAAATACGCTTATATCGCTTTGTCATATGAAACCTCCAAAAGCCCAAAGGCAATTTGTTATACTATATCTATTTAATTATATATTGTTTTCCGCAATTATTCAAGTAGTATTGCAAAAAATATCCTTCCAAATTTGTTATTTTACTTAACATAAAACAAAAGGCATTAACTAAAATAACGTAAAGTTATTAACATTTTCAACAGGGTTATTAACAGTTTTTCGCAATTTTTCCGCATAATATCGGCATTTTCTCTGCTTTTTTGTGTTATAAACACGACTAAACTGTTGATAACTTTGTTTACATAAAAGACAATTTTACTAAAATTTATGACGGATTTTTTTCGCTGTTTTTGCCAAAAACCCATAGTCTGTTACCCAAAAAATTCACCGCCCAGGCAAAGGGCATGGCAAGCAGCTTACAGAACATAACCTCAAGGTCTCCCGATAAAACAAAGGAAATATTCGCTGCTGCCAGCAGGGCGTTTGCCGCCTTGTGAGCCAAAAAGACATCGTGAAATAGATTCAAACATAATAGGGTTGTGGAAAGGGACAAAATATTCACCACAATAAACCGCCGGATTTCTCTGCCGGAAATAGAACCTGACTGTTCAAAGGTCCAGTAGCGGTTCATAAGATAGCTATTGGTCATAGATATCACCGTGGCAAAAACCTGCGCCGGATTCTTATTCAGATTACAAAGCCCAAAAAACACGTAAAACATCCCGTAGTCTACCAAGGTGTTAAAAGCTCCCACCATGCCGAATTTGATTAACTGAAAAAAATCATGTTTCTTCATTGGTAAACTTCTCCTTTTGCAAAATATATCAAAGAAACGTGGTATTTTGCGACGCCGTCAATCGGCATACGCAGTCGTAAGGCTGCATGCGAGTTGAAAACTCCGTATATGCCAATTATATGATTTTGTCAAGTCAGGAACAAAAAAATTTAATAGTTTATCGGCACTTTTTATCGGCGGTTTTGAAAACCGCCGATAAACTCAAACGATTAAACATCCAGTCCGAAAGGCTTCTCCTTGAGGAGAAGCTGTCACGAAGTGACTGATGAGGTGTAGATTGCGAAAGAAATCGTTATTCTTTTCCACCTCATCCGAGTTGCTTCGCAACCCACCTTCCCCTCAAGGGGAAGGCTTTTTGTCCCTTACATTTCAAACTTTAAAATTAATGAATGATTTAGATGCCAATTTTAACGAATTGACAACTTCGTTGTCATGAATTGGTTTCGCCATGATTTCTCGCTTCGCTCCATGAATTGAATTGCCTTTAATGCACAAAGTGCAATTCATGAGCCGCAAGGCTCAATTCATGAAATCTTTAGATTTCAATTCATGTCGACAGGCAATTCATTGAGTTCAAGTTTCACTTGAACTCATTATACCATAAATTTCCGATTTAAATTTTTTAAGGTTATTTATGGTGCAATGAACGCAACATATTAAAATTCATTAACGTATGCGTTCATTATACCATAAAAAAATCATTTAGACAATCATAAGTCGTCCTTTTTTACAAAAGCTTTTTGTCCAAAATACATCACAGGACTTTGATTAGAATCTTGACAAAAGCTTCCTTATGTTATATGATAGTAACAGTTATTGTTAAAAACACCCACTCCTCTGAGTGGAAAGGAGAGAAAATAATGGAAAAATTAAGAGTTGCAGTCGTCGGTTGCGGAAGCATCAGTGACATTTACATGACCAACATCACAAGCGGTAAGTTCCAGGTTTTAGAGCTTGCAGCTTGCAGCGACCTGATGGCTGACAGAATGAAAGCATCCGCCGAAAAATACGGCTGCAAGGCTATGACCCTTGATGAAATCTGTGCTGATCCGTCTATTGATATGGTAATCAATCTGACGATTCCGGTTGCTCACTACCCTGTTATCAAGCAGTGCTTAGAGGCCGGCAAGCACGTTTTCTCTGAAAAGATGATTGCTGTTGAGCTCGATCAGGGTAAAGAGCTGGTTGAACTGGCAAACAAAAGAGACTTATATCTCGGCGTTGCACCGGATACCTTCCTGGGTGCAAGTGTACAGACTGCAAAATATATTGTTGAATCCGGTCTGATTGGAAAACCGGTATCCTGCAGAGCATCCATCAGCCGTAACTATGGTATTTACGGTGAATTTTTAACCCACCTTTGCAAACGTGGCGGCGGCATTGGTTTTGATATGGGTGGCTACTATCTAACCGCTCTTGCTGCAATCCTCGGCCCTGTTGAAGCTGTTTCTGCTTTCACGGCCATCAGCGACCCGAACCGGGTTAACACCCGTGTTGGCGCTCCGAACTATGGCGAAGCTTATGTGTTAGAGGACGCAAACGTCATCACAGCGACCATGAAATATGCAAACGGCGTTTTAGGAACACTACATATGAACTCTGACTGTATTTTAGATGAAACCTACGGTCTGGAAATCTATGGTACAGACGGTATTCTCTACATGGGTAATCCCAATGAGTTTGGCAATCCTGTATATATCCAGAAGACCATGAGTGGCAAGGTTGAATTCCCCCATACACATGGTTATGCTGAAAACTCCCGTGGCGTTGGTGCTGCTGAAATGGCATGGTCCATTCTTAAGGGCAGAAAGAACCGCGCAAGCAAGGAAATGGCTTTCCATGTGTTTGAATTGATGCACGGCATCATCGGTAGCGCAGAAAGCGGCGAAACTTACCATATGGAATCCACCTTCCAAACACCTGCTGCTCTCCCTGCAGGATACATGGGTGACGGTGGCTGGACACGCAAGGAAGAAAGCGCACTGACCTTATAATCTGAATTAAAACAACCATTTTAAAGAGGCTATAGCAAAATGATTTCATTTTGCTATAGCCTCTTTTTCTATGCCGGATATCCGGATAAGAAATTATTTGGTTCCGCTGTCAATGTTTGACATTATTTTCCAGTTCGTTATGCTATACTGTTCTAAGGACATCACTTTGGGAGAGCTTGACATGGAGATAAAGGTTTACGTTGACGTTTTATTTGTCGTAAATTTCATTTTAGACTATTTACTTTTGTGGCTGACAGGATTGCTGCTCGCTAAGCCTGCAAATTTCGGTCGGTTATTATTTGCCGCTTTCATCGGCGCTATCTATGCCACCTTAGTGTTTTTTCTCCCAATTAATTTTCTATTTTCGCTACCCTGTAAATTGCTGATGGGCGCAGGCATAACAGCCCTTGGCTTTCGCCCGAAATCCCTGCGGGTTTTTCTGCAGTATGTCTGTGTGTTTTACCTGGTCACCTTCTTCTGGGGCGGCGCCGCTTTTTTCTTTTTTTACTTTTCCGGTGCTGCTGCATCCTTTGGAGCAGTCTACCGCAACGGCTCGCTGTACATAAATATTCCGGTGTATCAGCTGTTGCTTTTGGCTCTTGCTTGTCTGCCGGTGATGAAAGCTGCTGTTTACTGCAGCACCAAAATTCAGCAGAAACAAAAGGGCATTACCCTTATTTGCGTGGTCTACCACGGCAAAACCCTGCACCTTCGTGCTTTGTATGACAGCGGTAATTTTCTGCGGGATGAAATCAGCGGAAGGAGCGTTATTATTGCCGAGTGGGATTGTGCAAAGCATTTATTTCCCACCTGCAAAAAACCTGAGGATGCAGCTTGCGAGGGGCTCATCCCCATTAGATATCGTACCCTTTGTAGCGATTCCCTTTTATATGCATTTTTGCCGGAGGCAATTTACATAAAAAACAAGAACAGGCTTATACCAACGGAAACCGTCTACATTGGTCTTTTAGACCGGACGCTGGATCATTATCATAATTGGGACGCTATTTTGCCCCATGACTTTGAGGGAGAGAATCAACATGAAACAAAGCTTACTCCGAAAACTTTTAACCTTATCTGATATTAGAAAACAAAGGATGATGACATGGCTGTTCTCCGGCGGCGAACCCGTTTTGTATATCGGCGGCAGCGAGGCTCTGCCGGCGCCCCTTTCTCCTGAGGAAGAAGCAAAGCTTCTTGCACAGCTTTCTCCCGATGCAAAAGACGTGAAAAAAACATTAATTGAACGAAATCTCCGGCTTGTTGTATACGTTGCCCGAAAATTTGAAAACACGGGGATAAATATTGAAGACTTAATCTCCATTGGCTCCATTGGCCTGATTAAAGCCATCAACACCTTTAATCCTGAAAAAAATATTAAGCTTGCAACCTATGCATCCAGGTGTATTGAAAATGAAATTTTAATGTATTTGCGAAAAAACCATAACACGAAAACAGAAATCTCCATTGACGAGCCTTTAAATACTGATTGGGACGGAAATGAATTGCTTTTATCCGATGTGTTGGGAACGGATTCTGACGAAATATCAAAGCGACTGGACGAAGAGGTTGACCGTGAGCTTCTCTACAACGCCCTGGAGCATCTTTCCCATCGGGAAAAGCAGATTATGGAGCTTCGATTCGGACTCCACGCCCAGCGGGAAAAAACACAAAAAGAAGTCGCCGATATGCTTGGCATTTCTCAGTCTTACATATCCAGACTGGAAAAGCGCATCATAGGGCGACTCAAAAAAGAATTCATGAAGCTCAGCCAATAGTTTTTAAAATATGGTCAACGTACAAATCTACCACATCTAGGTCTGTCAGGTGATAGAGCATTCTGGCACCCACCACATCCTCAATCTCATTTAAAATCATTTGACCGTGGGAGAACATAAAATCAATGCCCACGAAGCCAAAGTCAAACAAATCGATGACCTTATGCACCAGTGCCGTTTCAGGTGCAGAAAGTTCATAGCGTGTGGCACTGCCGCCTAAGCAATAATTACTGCGAAAGTCGTCATCTCTTTGCCTAAGCATGGCGGCAACAATGGTTTTGCCCACAACATAAACCCGCAAATCTCTGCCTAAATCAGAGACCGGCTGTTGCATTAAAAACGTGTTATGATGATAATTTTGAAGCGTTTTTTTTAAAGACGCTTCATTTTCTATCCATAAAACATCTATACCCCCATGCCCATCTCTGGGTTTTATAACTAAGGGATAGCCAAGCGTTTTGGCTACGGAGAGAGCGTCTTCATGCCTTGCCAGCCGACTGATCGGCGTCGGAACTCCGGCGCCGGACACCACCTGCAGGGTTCTTGCCTTATCGTTTGCGACTTGTGATACATAAGAATTGTTGAATACACAAAATCCCATCAACTCTAAATGATAAGAAAACAAAGGCTCATCTGCACGCATCACAACAAAATCGGGTTTTTCTATCCTTTTGCCACCATAGAAAAGGGCCAACCCCTCTGCATCGGTGCCGTACAAAAATTCTTCAAAATACAAAAGCAGTATCTGAGCGCCCCGCTTTTTAGCGGCGTTTTCATAAAACGTTATGTTATGCCGATTCCGTTCGGCATCTTTTTTTCGATAGATTAGCCAGCCTGTTTTCACGCTTCATCCTCCAGCTTGTCTGCAATATATGTCATAATCGCTGCCGCCGCATCCACACCGGTACAATCGTACAGGTTTTTAAAATGGGCGTTAGAATTCACTTCACACAAAATCGGTTCATCATCTTCACCAAACAAAAAGTCAACCCCGGCAAAGTCAAGCCCCAGAGTTTTGCAAACTAAAACAGCCAGTTTTTTCTGTTCTTCTGTTGCCTGCCAAACCTGCATGGAACCGCCGCTTGTGATGCCGGCACGAAAATCGCCGTGCTCATTGTACCTGAGCATGGCGGCAATCACCCGGTCGCCTACCACCTGCAAGCGAATATCACGCCCTATGCTTGTGCCAATAAATTCTTGAAATATAAAGGGCACACCGGCAAGATTTTTGACTTTCTCTTTGGCTTCTTCTACGGTATGCACCAGATACACCTGAGCGCCAAAGGAGCCAAAGCATTCTTTTATGACCATGGGAAAGCCAAGAGCTTCCCCTACCTGCTTTACAAAGGTCAGGTCAGTATAGCCCACAGATGAATAGGTCATGGGTGCACAAACCGTCTTCGGCATTGGAACAACGCCGGATAGTGCCTGATGGGTCAGGCTTTTGTCATCACAAATTGCAATGGCATCCGCCGAATTAAAGACTAAAATACCCATTTTCTCCAAGCTTTTTGCCAGACGGATATCTTTATCCCAAAACAATACAAACGCCGGTCTCTCACTTTTTTCAGTTAAAAAACCCTCACGAATTTCACACAAAAGTTCACAACCGGTCTTCACCAAAAGACCAAGTCCTGCCTGCCTAGCACCTTGTTTTAGCCGTTCATACAAATCCGTAAATTTATTTGTCTGTAAAAAGTGGTTCACCACCAGCCAACCTGTTTTCATCCCAAAGCACCACCCTGTTCATCCATAACTTGCATTGTGTCAGGTTCTGCAAATAAGCTCATAGCATGTGCCAACTGTTTCACGACGAAAGCCCGTCCCATTTTTCATATAGCTCCAAAAGCTTTTCATTAAGGGCATCAAGGCTTTCTGAAAGCTCTTGCGCTTTCATAAAATCAGAGCCGACATGGTTTAGTTCTTCCTGAAGTTCTTCCGCTTTTTGTTCACAGTCCGCAATTTCTTTTTCAACCTTTTTTAGGTCAGATTCACGTTTTCTTGCCTCTGCCGCTTCCTGCTTCTGCAAAAGATAGGCTTCTCGCCCGGCAGCAGGGGGCTCCTGTGCTTTTTCCTGACGGACTTCTGCTTTTTTTGAAAGAAAATAATCATAATCACCCAAGTAGAGGGTTAGGCCGCTTTGCTCCAAATTACACACAGAATGCGCAAGCCGGTTAATAAAATAACGGTCATGAGACACAATCAGGCAGGTGCCGTCATACTCCAAAAGTGCCTGCTCCAGCGCCTCCCGGGAAGCAATATCCAAATGGTTCGTCGGTTCATCCAAAAGCAGAAAGTTCACGTCTGACAGCATCAGCTTGCAAAGGGATACTCTTGCACGCTCACCACCGGATAATTCCGCAATAGGCGCAAACACATCCTCGCCCCGGAACAAAAATGCCGCCAGAGCGTTTCTGATTTCCGTCTGGGTCATCTGTGGATGACTGTCGGCAATTTCTTCAAACACTGTTTTATGGAGTGACAAATCAGACTGGGTCTGGTCATACCATCCCACCGCTATGTTTGCCCCCAGACGAATCATACCGCCCGTCGGCTCAAAAACACCGGTAATCAGCTTAAACAACGTTGTTTTTCCGCAGCCGTTCGCACCTAAAAGAAACATTTTGTTCCCTTTTCTAACGGTTAGATTGGCACCGGAAAACAAGTGTTTTTCAGCAAAACCCATAGAAACATTATCTAAAATCAAAACGTCCTGACCGCCACCGGGCTTTGCCGACAGCTTAAAATGGATGGAGGGCGCTTCACTCTCCGGTGCTTCCAGACCTTCTTCCAACCGAGCAATTGCCTTTAGCTTGCTTTCAGCCGTTTTAATATTTTTCTCTCTGTTCCATTGCCGTTGCTGACGAACAACACCTTCTAAGCGCTTAATCTCGCGCTGGGTGTTTTCATAGTGCCGAAGGACAGATTTCTCCCTCTCTGCCTTTTGAGTTAAATACCGGGAGTAATTGCCTTCATAAACCGTAATCTTTCTATACTCTAACGCAAAAATCCGGTTTGCAATTTTATCTAAAAAATAACGGTCATGGGAAATAACGCAAAACGCACCGCGGTAATCCCGCAGAAAATTTTCCAGCCACTCCACCGCCGCCAAGTCCAAATGGTTTGTCGGCTCGTCTAAAAGCAAGAGATTTGCACCGGAAAGCAGCAGCTTACAAAGAGATACACGGGTCTTTTGACCGCCGGAAAGCTGTGAAAAAGGTACCAAAAGCTCTGCCTCTGAAAACCCAAGACCAAGCAAAGACGACTTGGCACGGCTTTTATATGTATAACCATCACGCGCCTGATACCGTTCCGTCAGCTTATGCTGCCGTTCTGTCAGGGCAGATAAGTCCCCCTGCTTTTCTTCAATTTTCCGGGCAATTTCCGAAAGTTCTTCCTCAATTGCCATGACATCGTCGTATACCGATAAAACCTCTTCCAATACTGTTTTGTCAGAGGTTAAATTGGTATGCTGCTCTAAATAGCCGATAGATGTCTGCTTGTTCTGAAATACTTCGCCGCTTGTGGCTTGCATCTGACCAAGCAAAATTTTAAATAAGGTGGTTTTGCCGGTGCCGTTACCACCGATTAAACCGATTTTATCCGTTTCTCCAATGGTGAAAGAAACGTTTTGAAACAATATCCGTTCGCCGAATTCCATTCCGACATCAGACAAATTGAACAGATTCATGAAAAGCCTCTATTCGTTAAATTTTTCTTTGACTTTTTCCTTGACAACAAAAATATAATCGCTCAAAAAGATTTTCTTGCTGCCTGCCAGATATCCTAAAAATCCTGCCAGCAAATTAAGTATGGGCATAATAAATGGAAGAAAAGCCGGCACTCCCCGCTGCATAAAGCCTAAAAACGTACCAAACCACGCACGAATCCAGGGCGTAAGCACGTCAATCAACAAAACATCCGTCGCAACCCGGGGGGCATTGTCCGGAAAGCTGTATATCGTATCTAAAACGATGTCGCGAACGGGAATTAGATTTGATTGAATCAAACTGAATCCTACCGCTAAAAGAAGATTGAAAGCCGCTAAGGGAAGTGCTATAATGAAGCCTTCATATATGGGTCGCTTCACTTTTTTAAGCAAGTCTTTTTTGGCTGCAAAATGGGTTCTGGAATACAGCAAACTGAAAAGAACCAGGCAAAAGAAAACACTGTATAACAGACTCCCAAATGAAAACTTAATCAGCATCGAAAACGTCATCAAGCAAATTAGCTGCAATAACAAACAAAGCAGGTAATCGCAAAATAACAAAAGCATGGTTTTAACTCGGTTTGACATCACATACGCCTCCCTTTTATCTCGTAAGCGATAGTGCCGACAGCACCTCTTCTTGTTTTGCAAACATTTCCTTTTCTTCAGCCTCACCCAGTTCATGGTCATAGCCGAGCAAATGAAGCATGGAGTGAACCGCCAGAAAACCCATTTCCCGCAGAAGTGAATGACCGTAGGCTTCCGCCTGTTCCCGGGCTTTGGGCAGAGAAATCACAATATCTCCCAAAAAAACACAGTTATCAATCAGGTCACTGTCTTCAACAATTAAAACCCCATCTTCTAAAGTCAGCATGGGAAAGGACAAAACATCTGTCTCTTTGTCTATCCCGCGTTGCTCCCTGTTCAGCTCACGAATCCCCTCGTTATCTGTAATGGAAAGGGAGATTTCGGCATCAAAGGGGAAGTCTTCCATTAAAAGGGTTTGCTCTATGCAGCGCTTCAGCGTGTCTAAGATGGCAGGTTCCAGCACTTCAGCCTCTTCATTTAGAACGAGATTGAGCATGTGTATCACCCCTGTCTTGCTTGTTTCGTTTCGCATCATAGGCTTCATATGCCTGAATAATCCGCTGCACCAGCGGATGCCGCACAACATCTTTATGGGTAAAGTAGCAAAATGCCAGGTCTTCAACATCAGACAAAATTTTAATAGCTTCTTTAAGACCGCTTCTTTTGCCATCCGGCAGGTCAATCTGGGTAATATCCCCCGTTACAATGGCTTTTGAGCCAAAGCCGATTCGGGTTAAAAACATTTTCATCTGCTCCGGCGTTGTGTTTTGGGCTTCATCTAAAATAATATAAGAATTATCCAACGTTCTGCCACGCATGTAAGCAAGGGGCGCGACTTCAATCACACCCTTTTCTACATAATTATTGTAGCTTTCTGTGCCAATCATCTCAAACAAAGCATCATGAAGCGGCCTTAGATACGGGTCAACCTTATTTTGCAAATCCCCCGGCAAAAAGCCCAGCTTTTCCCCTGCTTCAACCGCCGGACGGGTAATGATAATACGGCTGACCTCTTTTTTCCGAAATGCCGTAACAGCTTTTGCCACCGCCAGATAGGTTTTACCCGTTCCGGCAGGACCGATGCCGAATACCACGGTATTGTCCCGCATGGCACGGATATATTCCTTTTGACCCAGCGTTTTGCTCTTAATGGGCTTACCTTTTGCTGTAATACAAATGCAATCCTGCCCCAAATCCCGAAGAGCCGTTTCTTCTCCGGCTTTTGCCATCATAATGGTATAGGTTATGCCCTGCTCATTTAAACGGTCGCCTCGGTTAACGCTTTCAATCATGGCAGAAAACGCACGAAGGGCAGTCTCCGCTTCGGCTTCGCCGCCTAAAATCTTCAGCACAGAATCACGGCAGGAAACAGTGACACCCAGTTCCTTCTCCACTTGTTTAATATGACAGTCGAATTCTCCGAACAAGCTACCCAAATCAACTGCTGACACGTCTAAGCTTTTCTCTGCCACAAAATCACCTCAATTTGCAAACTTTATATAATCGCAATCGCTATTTTTATTGCATATTATATTATTTACCACAAATTTCCTATTTATAAACCATTATGGTAATTTGTGGTGCAATGAACGCAACATATTAAAATTCATTAAGGTATGCGTTCATTATACCACAAATTTCCGATTTAAACTTTTTAAGGTTATTTGTGGTGCAATGAATGCTACCTTTAATGTTTTATTATGGATGCATTCATTATACCACAAATTTCCGATTTAAACTTTTTAAGGTTATTTGTGGTGCAATGAACGCAACATATTAAAATTCATTAAGGTATGCGTTCATTATAACACAAATTTGTCCGAAAATAAATAGTGTTTGCTGAATTTTAAAAAAAGATATAAGAGCCATTTCTTACTTCTCTTTCACCCGCAAACGATATTTTTAGTAAAGAGCAAAAGCATAAGAGAACAAAAAGAAACGACAACTTTCGCTGAAAATTGTCGTTTCCTTTTAAAAATCAGAACGATATAGATGCATAATATAAAAATAAGCTTTGCACAAGCAAAGCTACCTTAACTTCTTCCATATTCACTCTTACCTATTCCTTTCCATATGTCGACAAGGTTGTTTAGGGAATAGTGAAGAGTGAATAGGTAATAAGTAAAAACGACAAGGCTCAAAATAACCTTGTCGTTTTTTGGTGACCCGTACGAGATTCGAACTCGTGTTTCCGCCGTGAGAGGGCGGCGTCTTAACCACTTGACCAACAGGCCGTTTTCATTAAAATCATCTGTCATCAAGACAGTAAAATTATTGTACCATAGTTTTTAAAACAATGCAAGTGTTTTTTTAAATATTTTTTGAGGCTGTGACTTTCGCCACAGCCTCTTTGCTTGTGTGTTATGCTTCCGGTGCCCGCCGGCTAAACCGCAGTGTAAAGCTTTCACCGTCTAAGGACCTGACGCCCTCAGGCAGATCTAAAGTAACGGTCACCTCTCCGTTTTGCGTAATATTCTGCAGCATGATGGGTTTGGTTTTAACCGTATCCATACTGTCAATCAGTGTTTGCACACCGGCAATCTGAACTGATTTAATGCTGTTCTCATCCAGAACGTATTCATTCGAGAAATATGCTGCTGTTTCAGAGAAAATCAGCTCCAGCCCGACAGATTTCGCCTTTAAAATTTCTGTATGAACTTCAACCTCTTCTACAGAGAAAGAAAGAAGCGGACTTTTAATTTCCTGATCTCCAACACCGAACACCACAATGTTTTCTTTGCCGGCAAGGTCTGCCGTTTTTCCGCTGACATCCACAATCGCTGCCACAGACTGTATGCCATCAATGATGGTCTTGGGGCCTTTAATGGTAATTTTCTCAGGTTCGGCTGATGTTTTGCCGATAACGTAAGAATCCTTCGGCGTGCCCTCCGTCAGAACTTTAATAGGCTTTTTAACGGTAACCAAATCATCCACTAAAACAGAAAGGGTTGCCGGATTTTTTCCCACCACCTCCAGATTTGCATAAGGCAGAACAATATTAGTCACAAGGGTGTGCTGACCTGTGTTTTCAACAGTGCCTACATCGGCTAAAACCGTCAGATTTTTCTTATTAACACCCATGACGTTTTTTCTGGGGCCTCGAATCTCAACATCAATGGTGAGTTCCTTGTTGCTTAATAAAATCAGATTTTTTTCTTCAAGCAAATTGCTCTGTGTAAACACAACCGGTACATTTTTAATGGTTCTGCTTATGTCAGGATTCTGAACCTGCACCACATAAAACCATAAGCAAATCGCAATCACGGCAGAAAAAATCTTAAGCCCTGTATCCCCTGCGATTTTCTTTTTTACTTCTTCTTTTTTCATTATTTTGCCCTCCCTTTAAAAAATTTGGAGGAGCCTGATTTTTCCTCAGTTTCAGGCTGAAGCACTTTGTTCAGCAGACGACTCAAAGAAGAAACTGACAGATTCCGGATCATATCACCGTTAATCATAACAGAGATTTTTCCTGTTTCTTCAGACACTACAAGTGCCACACAGTCAGACAATTCTGAAACGCCCAGCGCCGCACGGTGTCTGGTTCCAAACTCCTTACTCAGGTTCTTGTTGGAGGATAAGGGAAGCACCGTTGACGCCATGTAAATTTTTTCTCCCCGTATAATAACCGCACCGTCATGGAGCGGTGTATTGGGAACAAAGATGTTTTCTAACACTTCTGATGAAATCTCAGCATTGAGCACCGTACCACCTGTTAAAATATCGCTGAGTCCGCTTTTACGTTCAAAAACAATCAGCGCACCTGTTTTGGTTTTCGCACAGCTCGACACAGCAATACAAACCTCGTCAATCACATCAGCAAGTGATTTTGATTCTTCAAAGTTTAAAATGCCGGAAAGCTTGCTTCGACCCATATGCTCAAGACCGCGGCGAAGCTCCGGCTGAAACACAATCAAAAGGGCAGTAACACCGACCTGCATGGTGTTAATCAGAATAAAGTTGATCACATTGAGCTGCAGCCAGTCACTGATATACATAACAACCAGCAAAATACCCACACCCTTTAAAAGCTGCATGGCACGGGTTTGGCGGATAAATTTCATAACATTGTAAATGACAACGGCAACAATTGCCACATCCAAAACATCCGTCAACTGAATGCTTTTTATAAACGGATAAATCACAGTTTCTAAGTAACCCAAAATATCACTCCCTTATTTAACAACGATATTGCTTAAATAATTCA
>JAFWAT010000013.1 GCA_017507525.1 Clostridia bacterium
GTTAAAAAGATGTTCGGCAAATTCTCTGAGCGTTATGTTCAAAACACAATGAATAAACAGTTTTTGGTTTTAAACAAGGCTTTAACTAATGCCTATGTTGATAAACTTATTCCAGTTGATGTTATGTCTGGGTTCTATGATAAGTTCGGAAAGCATAATTTTGACTACCCAACAAGTCAAAAGAGAAAAAAGCCTGTTGTTGGCTTTACTGATGAGCAGGTTGATTGGCTTGTGACTGCTTCAAAAAATTATCCAGAAGTTTATCCTATTATACAGGTCTTTCTCAGCACAGGTGTTAGACCAAGTGAATTGAGGGGTATGCTATGGAAAAATGTGGATTGGGAATCAAAAACAATTACTGTAGAAAGCAGGATTGTTAGAGAGTATGAGACATTGTCACTCGATTATCAAAGCACCCCTGTTCAAAAGTCAAAAGAGGGTGTAAAAAATAGTCGTGCAAGAAAAAGTGTAAGAGAAGATATTGGGATTCGTGAATTACCTTTGACAGATGATGCTATTGAGGCTCTTAAAGAATGGAAAAAGTATGTTCAAGGGAATCCTGACTATGAGTATTTCAAGGACTCAAAATATATCTTCCCATCTCGGACTGGTGAGTTTATGAGTGAAACTGCTCTTAAAATGCGTTTTCAAAGATTTCTTAATAGTTCTGGGCTTGGTAAAAAGATGCATTTCACCCCATATATGTTTAGGCATACTTTCTGTACGAGAATGGCTCTTAATGGGGCGCCTGAAGCAATTACTAAACAAATGATGGGTGATACAAGCTCGGTAATTGTAAATTCTGTTTATACTAACATTGATAAAGCAAGGGGTATAAAAGAAGCCAGAAAATATATCTAATCAATAACTATAAAAAGATAGGTTTGCTTTGTAGGTAAGCCTATCTTTTTTTATGCAAATAAAAAGAGACTATACTAAAAATATAGCCTCTCTATTGGAGCTGGTGACAAGAATCGAACTTGCAACCTGCGGTTTACGATACCGCTGCTCTACCTTTGAGCCACACCAGCATATGAGTGCATAAGTTGTGCCTATGCACTATTTTTACAACAAATTGTTCAACAAATTTCGATTTTCAACAAACTTGAAAGTCTGAAAATGCTGATTGTTACTGCGTTTGTAGGCACTTTTTCATAACTTTTTATTGCATTACGAATCAGCTGCTCTACCGACTGAGCCACACCAGCAATTAAAGCCAATCATTATTATACTATGATCCTTTCAATTTGTCAATAGAATCTTGTTGTTTCATTAAAATGGGGAGAAATATTTTGTATAAAAGCTTTTAGATAGGGGAAAATAATGGTATTACATTGCCAGTAAGGAGAGAAGAAGATGAATGTTACCATTATAGAGGGCTGCATTGGCTGCGGACTTTGCACAGGCACCTGCCCTGAGGTTTTCAGAATGAAAGATGATGGCACGGCAGAGGTTTATAATCAGCCGGATGAAAGCCAAGAGGCTGCGGTCAGTGAGTCTGCTGAGGGTTGCCCCGTGAGCGTTATTGTGACAGGTGAATAAATGTTATGAAACATTTCCTGAATGAGAATTTCGGGAAATGTTTTTTCTTATGGTGGTTTTTTCATTCAGCCACTGCAACCTCTTTTGGCTTTTTGATGTCAAATTTATAAATAGCAATGATGATGGAGATAAAGGATAGTGCGTCGCCGATTGCGGCTTCGTAGGTGCCCACAATGCAATTATAAACGATCCATAAGATACAGGAAGGAAAGGTGATGAGCCGGAGCAGGCGCTCACTTTTCATGCCGTAGGATACCGTTGAAAGAATTTTTGCAATCAGGGGTAGCAAGCTGAACCATCCGCCCCAGGAAGTGGCGGTAATGATAACGAGCAAAAAAGAAAAAGCCAGAATCACCGGCAGGGTAGACTTCCCTTTTTCTACGAGTTTATAAAATATAAAATTTCGGGTGGAGGAGATTAGGTCCATCCAGGCACCGGTGTATGCCCCCAGTACAAAATACTGCGTTGCAAAGAAAACGGTGGAAAGCCCTTTGCACAAAACAATATGCTTATGTCGTTTAAATTGAAAAGGAATTACGCCTGTAATCAAGCCTAAAATCCCTAAAATTCTAACCAGAACCCACATATATACGACAATCCTTTCCGTTATTACCAACATTGTAATTAAACTGCAAATTTCCAATTTAAAATTTTTAAGGTTATTTGCGGTGCAATGAACGCAATTATACATTCTCATTAACGCATGCGTTCATTATACAATGGAATTCCTCAAAAGTCAACAGTGAAGCATTTTAAAAAAGTAATTTAAAATTAACTGCTAAAGCAGGAGATGCCGCAAAAGAAAACGACTTGTTTTGAAGGTTTATAAACATGACAAGTTTTTATGTGATTTGATAAAAGTGTACCTTTCGTCGCAAAAAAAACAATAAAGTAACGCCTTTCGACTTGACGTTTACAAGTTTTTGTGTTATGATATGATACGTAGCTTTTGAGTTATAGAAATCTATGTAACATTTTATTGCTGCAAGAGGAGGACAAAAAATGAAGTCAACGGGCATTGTAAGAAGAGTCGATGAGTTGGGTAGAATTGTATTACCCATTGAGTTAAGAAGAACCTTGGACATAGCAGAGAAAGACGCATTAGAAATTTATGTTGACGGTAACACAATTATTTTGAAAAAATATGAGCCTTCATGTATTTTTTGTGGTAACTCAACAGATGTTTTGTTGTTTAAAGGCAGAAACATCTGTCCTAAATGTATGAGTGAATTAAAAGACTAAAAAGATTTTTAAAGCGGTTCTTTTAAAGAACCGCTTTTTTGTTGTCTATAAATAAAAAAGAGGCTGTGTTCTACAGCCTCTTATGTAGTTTTTAGAACTTTTCCTTCATCCAAGAGGGAATGTCAACGCCCTTGTCAGAAGATGCATCCTCTGCTGTGGGCTTTGCTGCCGGAGCACCGGCTGTCATTCCGCCGGAAAATACCGGAGCGGTAAAGAAACCCATATTCTTATCCTTAGCAGGAATACCTTCAAAACCGGTTGCGATAACGGTGATAATAATCTCGTCATGCAGAGATTCGTCTAATGCAGCACCGAAGATGATGTTTGCATTCGGGTCGGAAGCCTCTGTAACCAGTTCAGCTGCGCTGTTGATTTCAAACAGACCCAGGTCAGAACCACCGGTGATGTTAATCAGAACACCACGAGCACCGTCAATTGAAGTTTCGAGCAACGGACTCTGGATAGCAGCCTTAACTGCCTCTTCAGCACGTTTTTCGCCGGAAGCACGACCCACACCCATGTGAGCGATACCGGTGTTTTTCATGATTTTAACCACGTCAGCAAAGTCTAAGTTGATATAACCGGGACCGGAAATCAGGTCGGAAATACCCTGAACACCCTGACGGAGAACATCGTCAGCCATCTTAAATGCATCAACCAAAGTGGTGTGTGCATTAGAAACCTGCAGCAGTCTATCATTGGGAATGGTAACTAAAGCGTCAACAGCATTTTTCAGTTCTACAATGCCTTCTTCAGCGCGGGCCATTCTCTGGCGGCCTTCAAAAGCAAAGGGCTTGGTTACGATACCAACAGTTAAGATGCCCATTTCTCTTGCAATAGAAGCTACCATAGGAGCAGCACCGGTACCTGTGCCGCCGCCCATACCGGCTGTAACGAATACCATGTCGCTGCCGGCAATTGCCTGTGCAACCTCTTCGCGGCTTTCTTCAGCGGCTTTCTGACCAACCTCCGGGTCAGCACCTGCGCCCAAGCCTTTGGTCAGCTTTTCGCCAATCTGGATTTTAACCGGTGCCTGTGACATATACAGAGCACGTTTGTCTGTGTTAACTGCAATAAAATCTACGTTTTTTACACCATAGTCAATCATTCGGTTAACAGCGTTGTTACCGCCGCCGCCAACACCAATTACCTTAATTGTTTCTACACGGTTGTTTTTCAATGCATCGTTATCGAATTCGATCACCTTTTGTTTCCTCCTCTTTGATTCGGAACATGTGCCCCGATCTTTTTATGTAAATCAATATGAGTTTATACTTTTATCATCCAAACTTTTTCTACATAAACCCACTTACATTATACTACTTTTTCTATTATAACATATTACAGTATGATTACACAAGTATAAATTTTCAATTACAAGACTTTTTTTTCAATTTTGTGCTAATTTGTGCTAAAAAATACCGTCGCATAGTGGAAAGATTGGTAAATAAACGGGAACCAAAGACCAAAAGTGCCACTAAATATAATTCAATACCCAGTTTGTTGCCCATATATGTTAAAAGGGCAGCCAGTAAACTGTTGCTGATAAACCCTGTAATAAATGTGCGCAGGTCAAAACTTTTTCGGGTGGCAGCAGAAGCGGCACCGAAAACCGAGTCTAAAAGTGCCAGAATAATCATGGCTGCATACAGCGAATATGTTGACGGAATGTGATACGGAAATAAAATTCCTGCCGCAATGCCGACCAGGGCACAAATGATAATGATGATCATTATCAGTCCCCCCCTTCCTGCGTTGTTTCAACGGCAGTTGCACTGCTAAAGTTGATCGCACCGCTATATTTAGGGATAATGAGCTCTGAACTTTTTGTAATCTGAACGGTAAATCCCCAAATTTCTAAATTATCAATGACACCGCCGTTTAAGTTCATGGCAGCTTCTAACTGGTTGGTTTTGCCTATGGCCTTAATCACGTACGGTGGCGCCATTTTTGTGTCGTTGACTAAAATCGTCGGCCCTACACAACGAATGGCACTGGTGCTGATAATGCGGCTGTCATTGACGCAAATTGCCTCGGCACCGGCGGCGCACAGCTCGTTAATAACACGGCGCAGGTCTTCGTCGTGAATGAGTGTATCATTGGAGGAGAGAAGATTCCCTTGCGCTTTTCGGTTATCCATGTCGCTGAGGGTAATGGTGATACCGGGACCTTTTACATCCACAAAGCCTGCCATGAGCTCAGCTCGCTTTAACTGATCGGATAAAAAGTTAGAATAGCCGCTGCTTTGTTCTGCATCGGCACGGTATTGAGCAATATCATTTTTATATGCTTCAATTTGCTTATTCAAATCGTCGTTGGTTTCCCGCTCTTTTTTAAGCTCAGAGGCCAACTCGTCAACACGCATATTGAATGTTTGATTTGCTTCGTTATTCAATGTAACACTTTTAAATTGTAAAGCCAGCAGAAATGTTAAGATTAAAACTGCAATGCCGACAACAATCTGTGTTTTATGTTCTTTCATCATGGGCAGGTTCCTCTTTTTTGTCATTCCCATCGTTCTCGGTACCTTCGGGGGTATCCTTTTTTTCTTCGTTGGATTCGGCTGCATCAGAACCGGAGGGGTTTGTATTTTCGCCGCCAGACTCAGCAGCGGTTTCCGCTTCGCTTTCTTCCGGCGCTGGAGAGGGTTCTTCTACGCCGTAATACGTTCGTTCCGGTGTGGTTAAGTCAATGTAGGCGCCTTCGGTTCGGTTAACCTGTACTAAAACCTTAGTCAGGACAGAAAGCTTATATTCAAAATCCGTCAGCTTGCCAAAGATGACCTTGGTACCGTCATGCAGGTACATATGCACATTCTGCAGATCGTCAAAATGGCAAGAGCGAATCTCCTGCAGCAAACCAACCCGGCTCAAAGAATTGATGGTACTTATTATTATATCAAACTTATCGGTATCTTGTACAGATATTTTTTCACAAATTTCAGCATTTTTTATTTCCAAACCTGTAATATTTAGTAAATTCAGCTCATCAGCCGTGTCAACTTTTGACATTACCCGACCTTTCTCATTGGTGATGACAAAGCCGGTTTGATATGAAAAATACATGATAGGCTTGGTTTCTGTTACGTCTAAACGGATTTTTGAAGGAATCAGGCGCCGAATTTTGACGGTATCGATTTCCGGAATGTTTAAGATGGCGTTTTTTACTTTTCCTTTTCTTATTTTAAAAATATTGATATTTTGGGGAATGGAAGCCGCTTCTAAAATTTGCTCAGATAAAACGGTCTCGTTTCCCTTGACTTCTACCGTTTTAACATTGAAAAAAGGCGTGAACAGACAAATGCTGATGACAAATGCACTCAGCAATAGCATAAGCAGTACACGCCTTTTAAGAATTTTTTGTTTTAATTTTTTTTTCTGCTTCTGAGTCAGATTTTTTTTCATTGGTCATTACCTTTCTGAATCGCTACATCCGTTTAATGGAAGCTCCCAATGTTGCAAGATTTTGTTCCAGCGCTTCGTATCCTCTGTCAATATAACACACATTATCAATTTCAGTCGTTCCCTCTGCGGAAAGAGCAGCAATAACCATAGCGGCGCCGCCTCGCAAATCGCAGGCACAAACGTGTGCACCGGTTAAATGGTCTTTTCCGCAAACGGTCGCAATGTCTTTTTTAATTTCAATATCAGCCCCCATGCGAGAGAGTTCATCAGCGGTTTTAAAACGGTTTTCAAAAATCCGTTCATGAATGGTGCTGGTGCCATCTGCTGTAGACAAAAGGGCCAGAAACAGAGATTGGGCATCTGTAGGGAAGCCAGGGTAGGGAGAGGTTTCAATTTCCGGCACGGCTGATAGCCTTTTAGGGGCAGAAAGCCTGATCACGTCTTTTTCTGCCTCTACCTGACAACCGCATTGTGCCAGATAGGAAAGAGCGGTTTCTAAGTGCTCCGGAACGGTGTTTGTCAGGCAAATGCTGCCACCGGTAGCAGCCGCACAACACAGATAGGTAATGGCGGCAATGCGATCCGGCATAACGGCATACTCTGTGCCGTGAAGGCTGTTTACGCCGGTAACGGTGATTTCCGGCGTACCAGCGCCGATTATTTTTGCGCCCATGGTATTTAAAAAATCCGCCAAGTCTATAATTTCCGGTTCGCAAGCGGCGTTTTTGATTTTTGTTACGCCGGGCGTGAGGCAACTTGCCAGTAACATATTCTCTGTTGCACCCACGCTAGGAAAGCGGAGGGAAAGCTCTACACTTTTTCTGTTTTTGCCGCAAACATATATGTATCCGTGTTTTTCTGTAATATCACAACCCAGCGCGCGCAGAGCATCTTTGTGTAAATCAATGGGTCTTGCGCCCAGCTTGCAACCGCCGGGTGCAGAAATTTTTGCTTTTTGATTTCTGGCGGTAATGGCCCCCATAAAAATAATGGAGGAACGAAGCTTTTGCATCATTCTCTTGGGGACACGATGCCTGAGCTTGCCACTTGCATCAACGGTTATGGTATGACCGTCTTTTTTGACTTTGGCACCCAAATAGCGAAGAATTTTTATGGTAGATTTAACATCTTTTAAATCGGGGCAATTCTGAATCACGGTTACGCCTTTTGTGCACAAAACAGATGCGGCCAGTATGGGCAAAACCGCATTTTTGGAGCCGTGTACAGGAATGGTCCCGCAAAGGGGTTTTCCCCCTTCAATGACTAACTTACTCATGTTCTTACACCTCCTGATACTGTAAAGAATTTGTTTCCTGATGAAATGAAAACTTTTACAGTATCATAGTATGCAAAGTTTGGTTCTTTGCTACTGGCGGTGTAAGACCTACCGATGTTTTATCTACTGTAAAATGTTACTTAACCGGCATGCAACATCACAAATTCGCTTGGCACCGTCAACAATGCCAATGTTTTTTGCATTTTCTGACATTTCTGTAAGACGCCGGGGATGATTCAATAATTCTGTAATTGCTAAAGACAATGTCTCACCGGAGAATTCAGCATCCGGAATTAAGACGGCACCGCCTGCTGTTTCAACGCTTTTGGCGTTATACGTTTGATGGTCGTGCGCTACGTTCGGTGAGGGAACTAAAATGGAGGGTTTCCCCAAAGCACACAGCTCGCTGACGGTTAGTGCACCGGCACGACCGATGACCAAGTCAGCTGCCGCCATGACCGTATCCATATTCTCAATGTAAGGCACAACAGAAATGGCGGGGTCGTAGTTTGTAACAGCACTTTTTACTGTATCGTAATACCGTTGTCCTGTTCCTAAAAGGAATTGGAGCTTGCCGGTTTTTTCTTTGTTTAAAAAGTCGATGGCGGCTTGGTTTAACCGTTCTGCCCCCAAACTGCCGCCGAAGGAAACGATAAAGGGGCGGTTATCTAAGTTCAACTTTTTCCGCGCGGCTTCTTTGCTAATGGTCAGCATTTCCTCGCGGATAGGGTTGCCGGTAAGAACGCATTTTTTTGCACAAGCCGGCTTTAAGTAACTGGTGGTTTCCGGAAAGCTGATGCATACACTGTCTGCGGTTTTAGCGGTCATTTTAACGGTCACTCCGGGGATGACGTTCTGCTCGTGAACCAGTGTGGGAATCCCCAAGGCGTGCGCAGCAAAAAGCACCGGTGCACAGACGTAGCCGCCGGTTCCGATCACAACATCCGGGCGGAATTCTTTGATAATTTTCTTGCAATGAGAAATAGCAGTTATAAACTGCTTAATGACCAAAACATTCTGTAAGGTCAACCGGCGAACCAGACCGGAAACCTCAATATAGCGGATATCCCAGCCGGCTTTTGGCACTAAGGTGCTTTCCAAGCCTTTTTTTGTACCGATAAAAAGAATGTCTGCCTGATGTTCTTTTGCTAAACGGCCGGCTGTTGCTAATGCCGGATTAATATGACCGGCGGTGCCGCCGCCGGAAATGATTGCTCTCATAATCTCAAATCCTTCACAGTCAAATGGTTTGCTTTTTGTATTTCGAAACGTTTAATATAATACCCATTGCTGCCATGATAAAGACAAGGGATGAACCGCCGGCAGAGAAGAAGGGCAGAGGGATACCGGTGGTGGGGATGGATGAGGTTACAACGGCGATGTTTAAAACAACCTGCACACCGATTAAGGCAATGATGCCGGTGACCAGCAAGCTGCCAAAAGAGTCAGGTGCGCTGACAGCAATTTTCATACCCCGCCAAAATAAAACCGCAAAGAGCGTTAAAATGGCAAGAGCGCCGATGAGACCTAATTCTTCACAGATAATGGAGAAAATAAAGTCGTTTTGCGGTTCGGAAATATACATAAATTTCTGTCTTGAATTGCCAAAACCAACGCCAAACAAACCGCCGGAGCCAATGGCGTAGAGAGACTGAATAATCTGCCAGCCGGAGCCTAACGGGTCAGCAAACGGGTCTAAGAACGTGGTTAAACGCTTTAAACGGTAAGGCTCCATAATGGCAACCGCAGCCCCGAGGACGCCGAAAGGAACGCCTAAGAGGCAAAAATGCGACATCTTGGCGCCTGAAACCAGCAGCATAATCACTAAAGTTAAGCCGATGATTAGGCAAACAGAAAAGTGAGGCTCTAAAAGAAGCAACCCCATGAAAACGCCCATGACCAAAAAATATCGGATTAAGTAGTTAAATTTTTTAATTTTATCTTTAATTTGTGCCAGACTGGCGGCAAAATAAATCACAAGTCCAAGCTTTGCAACCTCAGAAGGCTGAAAGGTAAAGCCGCCTACCCCCAACCAGCGCTTAGCACCGTTTAGATTAATACCCACGGCTAAAACGGCAAGAAGCAGAATGCCGGTTACAATTAAAATGGGAAACGCCAGTTTTTTATATTTCTGGTAAGGATAGTTTGCGGTAAAAATCATGGCGCCGGTACCAATGGCAGCCCAAAGAAGCTGCTTTTTAATAAAATACAGTCCGTCTTCGAAATAATAATAAGCATAGGGATAGCTGGCGGAAAATACCATTAAAAGTCCCAATGCTAACAGGAGAATAACCGTGAAAAGAAAACCAAAATCAAAACCGGTTTTGGTCAGCTTTGTCTTTTTTAATTGTCTTTGCGTGCTTTTTGCTGTTCTTTCATTCACCGGTCACACCTCCTTAAAGAAAAAAGTAGGGCATCAGATGCTTCTGATTGCGAGAAATCCAATGATACATAAGATTAAGGTTGCCGTTGAAAACAACAACACAATTCTGGTCTCGTTTAGTCCGCACATTTCAAAATGATGGTGAATGGGGCTCATTTTGAAAATGCGCTTGCCGGTTAACTTAAATGAAGCAACCTGCAGGATAACAGATAATGTTTCAATGAGATAAATACCGCCGACAATGATTAAAATGAGAGGCATTTTAAGAAGGGAAGCAACGGCGGCAATGGCACCCCCTAAAAACAGAGAGCCGGTATCACCCATAAACACCTTTGCCGGATTTGTGTTAAACACCAAAAAGGCAATACATCCACCGGCAACAGCAGCAATAAAAATGCCGGTATCGGATTGAAGCGCGTATGCACAAACGGCAAAAAACAAGCTGACAATCAAGGTCACGCTGGAAGCCAGACCGTCTAATCCGTCAGTTAAATTGACGCTGTTTACAACGGAGAGCTGCACTAAAATGGTTAAAGGAATCATCCATAAACCGATATCCACTGTGGAGGAGAGGAAGGGAATGACCAGCTCACCGCTGATGCAGCCTAAATATTGCATAGAGATCGTGCTGACGATGGCAACGAAAAGCTGTGCCAAGAATTTATGCTTGGCAGAAAGCCCCAAATTCCGTTTTTTTACGACTTTGATGTAGTCATCTAAAAAGCCGACGATGCCGTATGCTAAGGCGGTTAAAACGGGAATGAGCACCTCATAGCGTAAACCGCCAGATATAAACATAACTAAGAATGTCGCCAAAATCGACGATACAATAAAAGCAATACCACCCATCGTTGGGGTTCCGCTTTTTACCCGGTGCCAATTAGGACCCTCCTCACGGATGCTCTGTCCGAATTTCAGCCGACGGAGAAAGGGAATTAATATGGGGGTAAAGATTAACCCTAAAATCACAGATATAGCAGCGGATATAATCATGTATTTCACAGTTTCAGCTCCTTTGTAAGCTATGCATTTTGCTTGTTTGTGAGAAATTCCGTAACCCGTTCCAGTGCCATGGCACGGGAGGCTTTAATCAAAACCGTGTCACCTTTTTTCAAAAAGGATCCCAGGCTTTGGTTTAAAGAGGTAATATCATCAAAGGTAAAAATGTTTGTTGTATTCATGCCGGCATCTTTCGCGCCCTCGGCAATCCATTTTGCACTGTCACCTAAGGTAAACAGTGCGTCAATTCCGGCTTTGCCGGCAAAATGTCCTATCTTTTTGTGGGCATCTTCCGTATATTCGCCCAGTTCTTTAATGTCACCCAGCACCGCAATTTTTCTCCCGCTGTAAGAGCAAAGAACTTTGATGCCGGCTTCCATAGAAGCAGGTGCGGCATTGTAACAGTCATTGATAAGGGTGATGCCGCCTGAATCTATGAGCTGCATCCGCCGGTCTGAGGGGACGTATGCCTCAAGTCCGGCAGCGGCTTCTGCCAGAGAAATGTTTAAGCATAAACCGACAGCGCAGGCAAGCAAGGCGTTTGTGATGTTATGCTCCCCGGGGAAGGCTAAGGTAACGGGCACCTTTTCGCTGCCATAGATAATGGTAAAGGACAGGCTGTTACTTTTAGGGACGATATCGGTGGCTGTCAGGTCGCAACCTGCCGCAAGCCCGACAGTCAAAGTTTTTTGTGCAATCTCTCCGCGATGTGCGGTCAAAATAGGATCATCACCGTTTAAAATAACTGTTCCTTCGGGGTTTACATGACGAAACAGTTCAGATTTTGCTTTATAAATATTTTCCTGCGAACCAAGCATTTCAATATGAGACATACCGATGTTGGTCATGAGGGCAATGTCGGGTTTTGCAATCCTTGCCAATAAATCAATTTCGCCAAAACCACTCATGCCCATTTCGGTAATGGCAGCTTCGTGGTTGTCCTCCAGGCGAAACAAAGTCAGGGGCAAGCCGATTTCGTTATTAAAATTGCCGGCTGTTTTTAAAACATTCAGCTTTGTGGATAAAACAGCAGCAGTTAATTCCTTTGCAGTGGTTTTTCCCACGCTGCCGGTAATGGCCACTACAGGAATCTGAAATTGCTTGCGATAGTAGGCTGCTAAATCAGCAAGGGCGCGGCGGGTATCCGGCACGTAAATGGTAGCCTTTTCGGCAACGATTTCCTTTTTAGCAGTGAGTGTAGCCACGCATCCGCCATCTAACGCATCGGGGATAAATTTATGTGCATCAAAATTTTCGCCGGTCAGCGGTACAAACAGGCTGTTTGGCGTGATGCTTCTGGTATCGGTGCAAATAGAGGAAACTGTTTGGTTGCCGTCGCCGCAAAGCAGCACACCACCGGTGGCGGCGGTAATGTCATGTAAAGATATGGGTTTCATATATGACTCAACTCTTTTCGGAAAACTACTGGTTTTTAGACTCCGCTAAAATATCACGAATGACTTCCCGTTCATCAAAATGCCGTTTTTCTGTGCCGATAATCTGATAGGTTTCATGTCCTTTGCCGGCGAGAATAATACAGTCCTTTGGTTGTGCAGTTTCAATGGCATAACGAATGGCATCCCGTCTGTTTTCTATGACAGTATATGCACAGTTTGTGCGCTTCATGCCCTCTTCAATCTGGCGGATAATTGCCATGGGTTCCTCGGTGCGGGGGTTATCAGAGGTGATGATGCAATAGTCAGAGAGCTGTCCGGCGATTTCTCCCATAATGGGCCTTTTGACCGGATCTCTGTCGCCGCCGCAACCAAATAGTGTTACCACACGACCCTGACAAAACTCCTTTACGGTTTTAATAATGTTTTCCAAACCGTCCGGCGTGTGCGCATAGTCGATTAAAATGGTGTAATCTGTTCGGGTGTAAACGGTTTCTGCCCGACCTTTAACGCCTTTTGCTACAAGCAGTGCTTCAATGACTTTTTCGGGGGGCATGTCAAGCGCCGCGCAAGCTGTCAGCGCAGCAAGTGCGTTATAAGCAGAGAATTTACCGGGAATACCCAGTCTTGCCGGCAGGCTTTTACCTTCAGTCAGCAAATCAAAGATAACACCTCGGGGTGAAATTTTAAGATTTGTTGCCTGAAAATCTGATTCTGCATCAACGGAGTAGGACAGTATCGGACAAGAGGCATCTTCTAAAATACGCAATCCTGCCGGGTCGTCTGCATTGATGACGCCGATGCTGCATTGGTTAAACAGAAGGCGCTTTGCCTGATAATAATTTTCCATGGTTTCGTGAAAATCTAGATGATCTTGCGTTAAATTCGTAAAGACACCTACGGAGTAGGGAATGCCAAATACGCGGTGAAGCACGAGAGAATGGGAAGAAACCTCCATTATCACATATTCCATGCCTTTATCTGCCATTTCGCGAAACAAAGCAAACAGTTCTAAGGATTCAGGGGTGGTGCGCTCTGTGGGGAGAACACGGCTGCCGATCATGTTTTCATTTGTGCCGATGAGCCCCACGTTTTTGCCGGTAAATTCCAGTACGCTTTTAATCAGCGTGGTAACCGTGGTTTTGCCGTTGGTTCCTGTCACGCCGATGATTTTCATTTCTTTTTCCGGATGATTGTAAAAATTAGCACCGATTTGCGCTAAGGCCTTGCGGGTATCTTTTGCCTGCAAGGTTAGAACGCCGGTGTTTTCCACAGTATCTTGCGTTATAATTGCAACAGCACCGTTTTTTATGGCGCTGTCTATATACAGGTGCCCGTCTGTTGCGTAGCCTTTAATGCAAACAAACAACGAGCCGGGGGTTACGCGTCGGGAATCATAGGCGACATTTGAAATGTCAATATCGTTTTGTGGTGTATGAAGCAGGTTGACACCTGCCAGCAGTTGACTGAGCTTCATGCTGACTCCTTTCCGCAAAATAGGCTTTGTTGATGTTATTACTAATCGACGTCTAGGTAACGGAACTCGACTTCGACAACGGTTCCTTCTTCTACCTGCGCTCCGGGCAGGGGATACTGGCTGTTTGCCACTGTTAAATTCGACGAATTGCCCGTGGCACCGGCACCGGTAATGTTCATGTTCAACCGGTTTTCTGCCAGCCGTGCCTGCGCTTCTGACAGAGACAGATTTCTTACATCCGGTACAATGGAAACCTGTGTAGCATTTTCTTCAGTGTATAAGATAACCACAGAACCGGTGGGTAGAGTAGAACCTGTTTTAGGCATCTGGCTTAAAACGGTGCTGCCGTTTCCAATGATTCGGTAGGTTAAGTTTTCGTTTTTCAAATTTTTAATGGCGTTATCTTTGGATAAGCCTTTTACATCCGGTACAAATACTTCCAGATTTTGTTTTTCTTCTTCGGTGTATTGCGGTTCAACACCCATGTAACGCAGGGTGTCTTCCAGAATTTTTCCCACAACCGGTGCTGCAATGGCACCACCGTAATACTGACCGTTTGACGGTTCATCCAAAACTACCAGGCAAGCGATTTTCGGGTCGTTTGCAGGTGCAAAAGCAATGAAGGATGAAATATATTTTCCGTTGCCACGGGGTACTTTTTCTGATGTACCGGTTTTACCGGCAACGCGGTAGCCTTTGATGTATGCGTTCTGACCGGTGCCGTTTGCAACTGTGTTTTCCAGCATGGCACACATCTGGTCAGAGGTTTTTTGCGAAATAACCTGACGAACAATGGTAGGCTCTGTTTTTTTAATCACGTTGCCGTCGTCATCAATGAGTTCTTTTACTAAAAACGGTTTCATCAGCTTACCGCCGTTTGCCACAGCACCAACGGCTGCCACAAGCTGCAGGGGCGTTACAACGGGACCCTGACCGAAGGATGCGGTTGCAAGCTCTACCGTGTTGTAATTTGCATCAGAATAGAAAATACCGGAGGCTTCACCGGGGAGGTCAAAGCCTGTTACATCCATAAAGCCAAAGGCTTTATAATATTCCTTAAACTTCTCTTTTCCGACCAAAAGACCCACGTCAATAAAGGCGGGGTTGCAAGAGTTTTTAACAGCGTCAGCGAAGGTCTGTGCACCATGCCCTTCATGGTGTGAGCAGTTAATGGTGCGGTTTTCTACTTTTTTGGAACCGGAGCAGAAGAAAGGAGATTCCGGTGTAATTAAGCCTTCTTCTAAAGCCATGCAACCGGTAATAATTTTAAAACAGGAACCGGGTTCGTATGAGTCTACCACGGCTTTGTTACGCCACATTTTCTGCAGTGCATTAGAACGCGCTTGGGTTCTTTCTTCGTCATTTGCTATGGATGCAAGCTGCGTTTCTACATCCTCCGGCAATGTAAAAGGGGTGTTTAAGTCAAAGTCAGACTTGGTTGCCATTGCTAAAACCTCGCCGGTTTTCACGTCTGTTACAATGGCGCAGGCACCTGACTGTACTTTCTCTTCGTAATAGGCTTCTTCCAGATGCTTTTCTGTAAAATGCTGAATAACCTCATCAATGGTGAGCACCACATTGGTTCCGTTTTGCGGGTCAATGCGGGTTTCGTCTTTAAAGGGCATATCGTTATCTAATGCGTTTTTAAGAGCGATAATGCGACCGGGTTCGCCTTTTAGTTCGTCCTCATAAACCATTTCAATGCCGCCCAGACCCTGGTTATCAAAGCCTACAAACCCTAAAATATGGGAGGCAAAATTACCATAAGGATAGTAACGCTTGGCATCTTCCTGCAGATAGATGCCGGTCAGTTCAAGCTCTCGGACTGCAGCTGCCGCATCATCTTCCACCCGGCGTTTAATGGTAACATGGTTGGTTTTTTTCTCCAGCATGGTTGCAATTTCATTTGCGTCCATTTCTAAGATGGGAGCAAGCTTTGCGGCAATTTCAATAACATCCTTTTTGGCTTTTTGAATTTCATTTGGGTTTGCCGTAATGGTTTGCGCTGTGGAGCTTTGTGCCAGCTTCTTTTTGTTCCTGTCATAAATAGCGCCTCTGTGAGACGCTACCAAACTGTCACGGGTCTGTTGCTCCACTGCTCTTTTTTGCAGGTCAGAACCGTTTATAATCTGTAAAAAAACAAGCCTTACGCCAAGCAAAGATAAAATAGCGGCAAAGGCTATGAAAACGTACAATATTTTAATTTGTAATTTACGTTTTGGAACGGATTGATTCATATTTGTATTTTGCGGGAATCCGCAGCTCCTTTTTCAAGCGTTACTAATATATTATAATGAGAAATTAATCCAAATATGCTACTGCGCTGTTTAAAAACTCGCCGGCTTGCGCTTTGGAGGCGTTCTTATTTTTGACAGTTTTTTCTACATAATCCGTCTGTTCCAGATTTAAATATATTGTCTGATATTTTTCTGCACGACGCATGCCCAATTCGTCACGGGCGATGGTTTCTACCTTATCTAAGTCTAAAGCACGGTCAATTTCGACCTGCAATTTTTCATTGGATGCAACGAGCGCTTCAAGCTCTGCCTGCTTTTTTTCTGCAGAGGCGTTTTGATCGGTAATCATAACGCCGCGAAGCAGAACTAAAAATGCGAACGCTACTACTAAAAGCACACGCAATATGCCTGCTGTGTGGGCACGTCTCTGCGCTACACGCTGTGTTTTTTTAGTTGAGACCTTAATTCTAACATTGGGAGAGGAGGTGTAAGGGTTATAGGCAGGATAAGAAACGGCACGGTCAGCTTGACCGTAGAGTCTGTCTTCATAAGCCAGATTTGTTCTTGTGTTCACCTGTCAGTCACTCCGATCAATTTATTTTTTCTCAAAGACCCGAAGCTTTGCACTTCGTGCCCGGGGATTTACGTTTAATTCTTCTTCGGTAGGCAAGATAGGCTTCCGCGAGATTACTTTGCCGGCACTTTTGATGCCGCACACGCAAACAGGACATTCCGGCGGACAAATGCAGCCTTTTTCCTTATCACGGAAAGCAGTTTTTACAATTCTGTCTTCTAAAGAATGGAAAGTGATAATGGCTAAGCGCCCACCGGGGGCTAATGCGTCGATAAAGTCATACACGGTTTGTTTGAGACCGCCAAGCTCGTTGTTAACTTCAATGCGAATTGCCTGAAAGGTACGTTTGGCAGGGTGGGGACCGTCACGCCGTGCGTTTTTGGGAACGGCTTTTTTTATGACTTCCACCAACTCGCCGGTGGTTTGTATCGGCGCACTTTTGCGGGCATCTTCAATGAATTCTGCAATTCTTTTCGCCCAGCGCTCTTCGCCGTATGTAAAAATGATATTTTCCAGTTCTTCTTTTGAGTAGGTGTTCACCACGTCGTATGCACTCATGGCATCACCCGGATTCATGCGCATATCAAGGGGGGCATCCTGCATGTAAGAAAATCCTCTTTCGGCCTCGTCAAGTTGGTGTGAAGAAACGCCCAAATCAAGCAAAGCCCCGTTAATTTGAGGTAGAGAAAGCTCTTCTAAAACGGCTTTCACTTCTGAGTGATTTCGGCTAATAAGGGTGACTGTATCGCCGAAAGAGGTCAGTCTTACACTGGAAGCTTGTATAGCAGCCGGATCACGGTCGAA
>JAFWAT010000014.1 GCA_017507525.1 Clostridia bacterium
CCTTTGCAATCAGCTTAGCTTTTGGAAAGCAAAACATTAAAAAATAAAGGAGAATAAAATTATGTCATTGATTAACAAAGAGATTTCTGATTTTAAAGCACAGGCGTTTTTGGGAAATGAATTTAAGACGGTTTCTAAAGAAGAGATTTTAGGAAAGTGGAGCGTGTTCTTTTTCTATCCGGCGGATTTTACCTTTATATGTCCTACGGAATTAGAAGATTTGGCTAATAAGTATGAGGATTTTAAAAATGTGGGATGTGAGATATACTCTGTATCTACCGATACACACTTTGTTCATAAAGCATGGCATGATGCATCTGAAAGAATTAAAAAAATCAATTATCCTATGCTTGCTGACCCGACTCATGAAATTTCAAGAGATTTTGAGGTTTTAATTGAATCAGATGGTCTTGCAGAGCGTGGTACTTTTATCATAAATCCTGAAGGTAAAATTGTAGGTTACGAGGTTACTGCCGGAAATGTAGGCAGAAACGCAGAAGAACTCTTCCGTAAGGTTCAGGCATGTCAGTTTGTTCACGCACACGGCGATCAGGTTTGTCCTGCTAACTGGCAGCCGGGTGCTGAAACATTAAAGCCTAGTCTTGATCTCGTAGGACAGTTATAATGAGTAATATACAAAATATTAACCAAGATAATTTATATGATGTTGTAGTGATAGGCGGCGGTCCGGCAGGACTAACCGCCGCCATTTATCTGGCACGTGCAAGATACCGTGTGTTAGTTCTTGAAAAAGAACAGTTTGGCGGTCAAATTACCATTACACATGAGGTTGTAAATTATCCGGGCTTAGGAAAAATAAGCGGAAAAGAGCTTACCGAAACTATGCGCCGTCAGGCAGAAACCTTTGGAGCAGAATTTTTAATGGCGGAAGCAGAAAACCTGAAAATGGATGATATTGTTAAAACCGTTCACACAAGCCGTGGGGATTTTCAATGTTTAGGAGTTCTGCTTGCTACCGGTGCACATCCGAGAACTATAGGATTTAAAGGAGAAGAAGAACACAAAGGCCGAGGTGTTGCTTATTGTGCGACATGTGACGGAGAATTTTTTACAGGGAAAGAGGTTTATGTAGTCGGCGGAGGCTTTGCTGCGGCAGAAGAAAGTGTATTCTTAACTAAATTTGCCCGCCATGTAACAATTCTTGTTCGGAATGATGATTTCACATGTGCTACAACTGTTGCAGAACCGGCGAAAAATCACGAAAAAATAACTGTTATTTATAACACGGTTGTGGAAGAAGTAAGCGGTGAAAATGGACTTGATTATATCAGATATAAAAACACTAAAACAGGAGAGTCTACTGAATATCATGCGGAAAAAGGCGATACCTTTGGGGTGTTTGTATTTGCAGGATATTCTCCTGATACTGAGCTTGTTAAAGACATTGCAAAGTTAAATGAATACGGCTATGTTATAACTGATTCAAGTCAAAAAACGACTATTGATGGATTGTATGCAGCAGGCGATGTATGTATCAAACCTCTCCGTCAGGTGGTTACTGCTACAGGCGATGGTGCATTGGCGGCTACGGAGCTTGAAAAATATGTTGCCGAAATGCAGAGAAAAACTGGTCTTCATCCGAAGCCTCCCGTCACAAGAATGACAGACTATCCAAATGCAGCAAAAACCGCTGAGGAATCTGATGATTCCGATGATATATTTACAGCAGAAATGAAAGCACAGTTAGAGGGCGTGTTTTCAAAAATGGAACGCAAGCTTATCCTTAAACTGTATCTTGATAATCGTCCTGTTTCTTTGGAATTGGAAAATTATATAACAAAGCTTGCAGACCTTACGGACAAGCTTACAGTCATGGTAGCTGATAAAAATGACCAATCAAATTATGCACCATGTGTGCGAGTCTTTTCAGAGGATGGTATTGATTCGGGAATTGCATTTCACGGTGTGCCGGGAGGACATGAGTTTACCTCTTTTGTACTGGGGCTTTACAATGCAGCAGGTCCAGGGCAGACAATAGATGAAGATACATTAAAGGAAGTTGAAGAAATTCAAAAAA
>JAFWAT010000015.1 GCA_017507525.1 Clostridia bacterium
CGCCGGTGTGTTGGAATTGGCAGACGAGGTGGACTCAAAATCCATTGCCAGCGATGGCGTGCGGGTTCAAGTCCCGCCACCGGCACCCCGTCGAAGCAAAGTTCGCCTTGCTTCGACTTTTTTTATGCAAAAAAGTCATCCGCCCGCTTCCTTGCTTCTCCTTTTTCACAAAAAGTCACGCTCGGCTCACCTGTTCGTTTGTAAACGCACTCACAACGGTTCGCTGTCGCTACCAACTTTTTGTGAGTTCTCACTCTCACAGGCATAAAAAAACAACCCAACCTAACGGTCGAGTTGTTTTTTTGGTGCGCCCGGAGAGATTCGAACTCCCGACCTACTGGTTCGTAGCCAGGCACTCTATCCAGCTGAGCTACGGGCGCATTTACGTTGTGTATCGATACACAACGTTGATAGTATAGCACATAAAAAGTAAAAATGCAAGTGTTTTTTCTAAAAAAAAGTTAAAATCTTAGTGTTCGTCTGTGATACCAGACCGAAAGAACCAGGCCAACGGCAATGAAGTTTGTCAGCAAACTGGAACCGCCGTAACTTAAAAAGGGCAGGGGAATACCGGTAACCGGCATTAAACCGATGCACATGAAAATATTTTCAAATGTGTGAAAGGCATACATAGCGGCAATGCCGATACACATAAAGCATCCCGTTTCATCTTTGGAACGCAGACCCACATATACGCACCGGAGAATTAAGGTAGCAAGCAAGAGCAGAATCAAAGTCGTGCCGATGAAGCCGAATTCTTCGCCAATGACGCCGAAAATAAAGTCCGTTTCGTTTTCCGGCAACATATCCAGCTGGTTCTGTGGGCCTTGCATATAGCCCCTGCCTAAAAATTCGCCGCTGCCTACTGCAATTTTCGATTGCAATACCTGATAGCCGGCACCGGCGGCATCTCGCTCAGGGTTTAAAAAAACTAAGATACGTTCCCGCTGATAGGGGCGCATTAAAACAAACCATGCCAGGGGCAGAAACGCCACAAAGGCACCCAGACCGGCGAAGATATATTTAAACGAAAGACCGGCGGCAAACAACATACAAAGGAACATAAAGCAGAAGACCAAGGCAGTTCCCGTATCGTTTTGCAGAATGACAAGACCTGTGGGAATGGCAAAATGCAGAAACAGTTTTAAAAGGGTTTTCGGCTCGTTAATGGTTTCGCGAAATTTGGAAAGCTGCGTAGAAAAGGTGATGCAAAAAGAAATTTTTACAAGTTCAGAGGGCTGAATACCGATGCTGCCGATACGAATCCAGCTGTTTGCGCCGGTTTCATCCTTACCCGTGCCGAAGAACAGCACAAAAATCAAAATCAGCAGGCTGCCCAGATATAAATATTTAGCCAGGTCGGTGTAATCTTCATAATCGATGGCGGTCATAACAAACATAGCGACGACACCCAGACCCATTGCCAGGGACTGGACTAAAATATCACGGCTGCCTTCTGCTGAATTTGTGGCACTGGCAATCATCAAAAGACCCAACAGCCCTAATAACACCGAAATTACCAAGAGTGCATAATCTAACTGTTTAAAATAATTACGCAGATTTTTCATAGGATATCCTCGATTCTGATATTTTCCAAATCAGGGTTTCTTTCATTTTAACATTTTTTTAAGCTCACGTAAAGAGATTTTTAATTTTTTTATGGACTTTGTTCTTTTGATGTGCTATAATGAGCCTGAAAAACCAAAACCATACAATCGGGAGGGAACGGTATGCACGATACGCAGCTTCCAAAAGCCTGGAACGAACTAAGTGAGAAGCTTTCTTTTATGCCGGCGGTTGTCAAGGCGATTGAAAAAATCCATGATACCAGTTGGAGTATGGACCTGAGTCGGCATGACCACTATGAGATGGTGTATATCAAAAAGGGAACGGCAACCTTTATGATTGACGGAATAGATGTTAACATGGCGGCAAACTCTTTGGTCATCATTAAACCTCAAAAGTCCCATAAGTTTATCGTTCGTTCGGAAAATTGTGAATTGATTGTGCTGTATTTTCACTTGCAGGCACAAAAAGAGGGCGCAAGCAGCCATGCTTCTTTAAAGGATTTTGTGGAATATATTGAAGATGAGTCGGTGGGCTCTTATATTTACTTAAAGCTTGGCAAAAAAAATGACATTATCAATGTCATTAAACGGATTTTAAGAGAACGCATGAAGCCGCAGGTGTGGGGAGACTTTCTTTCCTGTATTTTAATTATGGAGTTATTTATTCTCTTATCCAGAACCTTAAAGCAAGAGTGGGAGCAAAGCGTTAAGAACCGCAACTTAAAGCTTCATGAGCTTTTAAACGTGGCAAAGGAATATATTGACCAGAACTACGCTAAAGATTTGACGCTTTCGCAGGTGGCAAAATATATTTATTTGTCAGACAGTTATTTTGCCCATTCATTTAAGGATAAATTCGGCATCAGCCCCAAAAGCTATATTTTAAAAATCCGCATTGAAGAAGCCAAGGAACTTTTGGAAAATACCGACATGAAAATTGCCGATGTTGCTCGCAGTGTAGGCTTTTCAAGTCAGCAGCGGTTTAATGATATTTTCAGAAAATATACCGCTGTTACACCCCTTAAATTCCGTCAGGCGAAAAGAAAAGAAAAAATAAACAAAGTACAATAATGAAAAGGCTGCAGTTTCGTTTTCTGCAGTCTTTTTATCTCTTTGAATGTTAATTTTTTTTAACAAATTAAAAAAAGGATTGAAATATACACATTTTCATAGTATGATAATAAAGTAAAGAACTATGCCTACGGGCAGAAATCAGGAGGTTAATGGCTATGAAACAGACAGTTTGCGTTCTGTTTGGCGGCAAATCATCTGAACATGAGATATCCCGTCTTTCTGCAAACAATGTATTGTCTTATATTGACCGTGCGTTGTTTGATGTGATTACGGTTGGAATAGACAAAAGCGGTAACTGGTTTGTAACGGAAGCCACGCAGGAGGAAATTAAATCCGGCGCTTGGGAGAAGTGCAACAACAAAGCTTGTGTGCTTTCGCCCAGCCCGAAGCATCACGGCCTTTTGGTGTTTAACAAAAACGGCGATGTATCTGTCACCCGTGTGGATGTTGTCTATCCGGTGCTTCATGGTAAGAACGGAGAGGATGGCACCGTGCAGGGATTATTGGAGTTGGCGGAAATTCCGTTTGTGGGTACCGGTGTTTTAGCTTCTTCCTTATGCATGGATAAAGTGCTCACCAAAGAAGTGCTGAAGCAGGCGGGGATTCCTGTAACTGACGGGTTCTTTGTGTGGAACGACAGTTATGACGTAGAAGCAGTACATACGAAAATAGAGGAAACCTTTGGTTATCCCGTGGTTATCAAGCCTTCACGTGCAGGCTCGTCTGTGGGTGTGGTATCTGTGGAAGGTCGACAAGCCCTTGAAGAAGCGTTGCAAACTGCAGGCAGAGAGGATGAAAAGATTCTCATTGAAAGAAGCGTGGATGCCCGCGAGGTTGAATGTGCTGTTTTAGGAACGACACAGGCACCGGAGGCATCTTGCGTGGGTGAAATTGTAAAAGAGGGCATGTATGACTATGCCACAAAGTATGAAAAAGATACGGCACGGATTGACATTCCGGCACACTTAACAGAAGAAGAGCAGGCGACCATTCGCGCTTTGGCGTGCCGTGCCTTTACAGCGACGGATTGCTATGGGCTTTCCCGGGTAGATTTCTTTATTGACAAAAAAGACGGCAAAATTTTATTAAACGAAATTAATACCATGCCGGGATTCACCGATATCAGCATGTATCCCATGCTGTGGAGAGAATCCGGAATTCCTTGCAAGGAGCTTGTGACCCGACTCATTCAGCTTGCATTATAATATGGAGATGCGTATGGATAACAGAAAAATTGGTATATTTGATTCCGGTCTGGGCGGACTCACCGTGATGAAAGAACTGATGGAGCTTATGCCGAAAGAATCGGTTGTGTATTTCGGAGATACGGGACGCATTCCTTATGGCACCAAATCAGAGGATACGGTTGTAAAATATACCCGAAGCGACATTAATTTTTTAAATACATTTCCCTTAAAGACCATTGTGGCAGCTTGCGGAACGGCAAGTTCCATTGCTCTGCCCCGTCTTAAAGATCAATACGATATCCCTATGCTGGGGGTAACAGCAGCGGCAAGCCGTGAGGCAGCACGGGTTACCCGTAATGGGCGCGTGGGTGTCATAGGTACGGCGGCAACGATTCGCTCCGGTGCGTATCGTGCTTTGCTTGAACAGGAAAACCCGGCGATTCAAACGGTTTCGGTAGCTTGCCCTATGTTTGTGCCTTTAGTAGAATACGGATATGCGGAAACAGAAGTAGCAAAAATGATTGCTGCGGATTATTTAAAAAGTATTATTGACAGCGGTGCTGACACCTTGATTTTGGGTTGCACGCACTATCCTCTTTTGCACAAGGTGATTCAGTCTGTTGTGGGGGATACTGTGGTTTTGGTGAATCCGGGGGCTTGTGTTGCCCGCGAAATTCGTGAAAAACTTGACAAAAACAATATGCTTACGGATAAGAAAGACAAAGATCAATATCAGTTTTATGTTAGTGATGACCCGGCAGAATTTGTCCGTTTGGGCTCTACCTTCTTAGAGCATCCCATTAACGGTTTAATTTCCCGGGTAGATATTGAAAAATATATGTAAGTATGCCGGTTGTGGCAGAATGGGGAGTTTTATGGAAACAAATGCACTGATTACCCTGACGGGGCGACAGAGTATTGACGGCGAAAATGACCAATACGAATTGACAACCCTGGGAAAATACGTAAAAAAAGACGATAAATATTACATCAGCTATGAAGGCAGCGAGCTTACGGGTTATGAGGGCACAACCACAACCTTAAAAATTAAAGACGGTTGTATTTCTATGATTCGGCTTGGCAATGCTTCGACCCAGATGATTTTTGAAAAAGAAAAAAAGTATGTGGGTCATTATGATACACCATACGGGGCGCTATCTGTGGGTGTAACAACCAACAGCATTGAGCTTAATATTGACGAAAACGGCGGCGAAATTGACCTTGACTACATGGTTGAACTGAATAACAATTTGCCGGTCCATAATGGTTTACATTTAACAATCAGGAAGGTGGAGAATCGGGCGTGACGATTTACGAACAGACAAAAGCATCAATCCGTAAGGTGATTGATGACGCATTAGAAGCAGCTAAAACTCAGGGGGATTTATGCTTTGAAAGCATCCCTGACTATGTGATTGAAGAACCCAGAGAAAAAGAACACGGTGACTTTGCCACCAATGCAGCGATGCTCTTGGCAAGACAGGCAAAGAAGGCGCCCCGTGTCATTGCAGAAGCAATTGTGGCACAGATGAAAACAGAGGGTACATATATAAAGAGTGCTGAAGTGGCAGGCGCCGGTTTTATAAACTTCCGTCTGGATTCTGCCTACATCCGTCAGGTTTTATCTGTGATTGAAGCAGAGGGTGACGGCTTTGGCAGAGTCAGTGCAGGCTGCGGCAAAAAAATTATGGTTGAATTTGTCAGCGCCAATCCCACCGGTCCTATGCACATGGGCAATGCCCGCGGCGGTGCCTTGGGCGACTGCCTGGCAAGCGTTTTAGACTGGGCGGGTTATGATGTAACCCGTGAATTTTATGTAAACGATGCCGGCAACCAGATTGAAAAGTTTGGTAAGTCTTTAGAGGCCCGTTATATTCAAGAGCTAAAGGGTGAAGATGCGGCAGAGTTCCCGGAGGATGGGTATCACGGTGAGGATATTCGCGTGCGTGCACGGGAATATATTGAAGCCTTTGGTGACGGCTTGCTCTCGGTTGATTCAGAAAGCCGTAAAAAAGCTTTGGTTGACTTTTCTTTGGAAAAGAATGTGGATGATTTAAAATCTGACCTTGAAAAGTACAGAATTATTTATGATGTATGGTTCCGGGAAAGCGTGCTCCATGAAAACGGTGAGGCACGCAAGGTGGTTGATGAGCTCTTAGAGCGTGGCTATGCTTATGAAAATGAAGGTGCCATCTGGTTCCGTGCTACTGACTTTGGCGAGGAAAAGGATGAGGTTTTAGTTCGCCAGAACGGATTTTTAACCTATTACGCTGTTGATATTGCATATCACAAAAATAAATTTGTTGACCGCGAATTTGACACAGTTATTAACATTTGGGGCGCTGACCATCACGGTCATGTGGCTCGTTTAAAGGCAGCTCTTTCCGCTCTTGGTATTGAACCGGAGCGCCTTGAAATTGTGCTGATGCAGCTGGTGCGCTTAGTTTCCGGCGGCGAAGTTGTCAGAATGTCTAAGCGTACCGGTAAGTCCATTACCTTAAAGGATTTATTGGAGGATATCAGCATTGACGCGGCGCGTTTCTTCTTTAACATGCGTCAGGCAAACAGCCATTTTGACTTTGATTTGGATTTGGCTGTTGAGCAGTCTAACGAAAACCCGGTATTTTATGTACAATATGCACATGCCAGAGTATGCAGCATTCTGCGGCTTTTATCTGAGCAGGGCACAACGGTTAAACCGGTTGTTGACGTAAACCTTTCAAGACTTACGGCACCCCAGGAAATTGACCTGATGAAAAAACTGGCAGACTTTCCTGAAACAATTAAGCAGGCGGCGGCACTTCGTGAGCCCAGCTTAATTACCCGTTACGCCATGGACTTGGCGGCGGCGTTCCACGGTTTTTATGCAGCATGCAAGGTTAACTCTGAGGATAAAGAATTAACCGATGCCCGTCTGAAGCTGACGGATTCTGTTCGCGTGACCCTGAAAAACGCCCTGACGGTTATGTCAATTTCTGCTCCGGAGCAGATGTAAGGAAATTTTGCCGAAGCAAGATAAGCGGAGGATATAACGATGAAACAAATTGCGAAAAAATTGTTAGTCATTGTGCTGGCGGTTGTGATGACTTTTGGTTGCGGTGCGGCCTATGCGGAAAACGGCATAGTGGAGTCAGCGTATTTTGACATGGTTTTGATTAACATTCTGAAAAACTACAAATTCGATGTGGATATGCCCTCTATGGTCAGCGGTATTGCTCACAAGCTTTTAGAAAAGCATCCGGAGATGCTTGAAGAGCTTATTGAAATTGCCGGCGATCAGATGGATCAGTACAGCGGCTATTACTCGCCGGAAGAATTAACGGAGTTTGCAAACATCTTTAACGCTTCCTATGTAGGCATCGGTGTTACGGTTCAGCGTATGATTGGTTCTGTCGGCATTGTGTCTGTTACGCCGGACAGTACGGCAGAGGCTGCCGGTATTTTAGCCGGTGACCGAATCGTGAAGGTAGATGGTCATGATGTGACCGATTTTTCCGTTAATGAGTTGGTAGCTTTAATTCAGGGTGAAGAAGGCACTGAGGTGCAGATTACCGTTTTGCGCGATGGCAAAGAAATTCCTCTGACGGTTAAACGTGCGGCTATCAACGGCAACACGGTGGGCTATCGAAAACTGGAAAACGGCATTGGATACTTGCAAATTGTGTCCTTTAACGGTTCTACGCCCGGAGAAATCGGCATTGCAGATGCATATTTCAAGCAGGAAGGCATCAGAAAGCTGATTATTGACCTGCGCAACAATCCCGGTGGTGAGCTGATCAGCGTTGTGAATTCTATCAGCTATTTTGTTCCCCGGGGCAAAAATGTCATCAGCATTGAATATGCTAATGAAAGCAGGAATACCTCTTTAAGAAGTGTTGGCGATATAAAAGGAACCCCCTACTATAATAAAATTGTAGTACTGGTTAACGGCGAGACCGCCAGCGGCGGCGAGCTGTTTGCCGGCAACATCCGTGACCACGGTCTGGGCACATTGGTAGGCGTATCTACACTGGGTAAGGGAACGGTGCAGGAATTTATGCAGCTGCCTGAAATTGGCGATTTGAAGCTCGGCTCTGTGAAATTGACCACGGCAGAGTATCTGTTGCCCGGCGGTGAGCACATTAACGGCAAAGGCATTATGCCGGAGCATTGGGTTGCAAACCGTCAGGTTCGTTTGGATACTTCTGAAATGGAACCTTTAGATTTACTGCGGGACTACAAAGAGGGCGATAGCGGCGCCGGTGTGCTGGCAATTAAGCAGCGATTTAATGCCGTGGGTTATTTTGTCGGCGAGGTGAATGACCAGTATGACCGAGAATTAACCATTACGGTTCGGCAATATCAAAGGGGTGCAAACCTCCCTGCTACCGGTGTGATGGATTATGAAACTTTAATTCGCTTTAGAAAAGATATAGAGGCGGTCAAAGTAGAAATTGATCAGCAGCTCGGTAGAGCGTTGGAGCTTGTACGTGCAAAATAAATCACGGAGTCATTGGAGGAAAGTAAATGAGTTCACTTATGAAACGTGTTATTTCCATTTTGGCAGCTATGGTGCTGGCGGTTACAACCATGCCGATGATATGTGAAGACAGATCGGTATATGCCGAGACCGTTCAGGAAAAGATAGACAAGGCAAGAAAGGAAAAAAAGGCGGCACAGGCTGCTCAAACCGAGGCAAAGGGCAAACTGCAAGATGCCATGGCGCAAATTACAAAGCTAGATAGCGAGGCAGAAGTGATTCGGGCAGAACTGTCTGCAATTGACAGCATCATCAGCGAAGCAGATGCAAAAATTGCTGAAAAAGAGGCTGAGATTGCCGAATATGAAAAGCAGATTGCGGCAAATGATGCAGAGTTCTGTGAACGCCTCCGTGCCATGGATGAAAGTAACACTGCCGGTTATATCGACCTTTTGCTGAATTCACAAAGCATTTCTGATTTTATGGCAAGGGTTGAAACCGTTCGTGAAATTACAGAACATGACCAGGGCATCATCAATCAAATGATTGCGCTGAAAGATAGTGTTGAAGCATCAAAGAACGAGGTTGTTGCTTACCGAAATGAGCAGCAGGAAGCACGTAACCTTGTGCAGGAAAAGCAAAATGCGTTAGACGCAAAAATAGCAGAAAAAACAAATTACATGAAGGCGCTGGAAAAGGATGTTGCCAAATATGAGCAAATGGAAAAAGCAGCGGCTCAGCAGGAAGAGAGCTTAAAGAGAAGTGTTTCAGCAGGTTCTTCAAAGGGCACTGTTTCATCCAGCGGAAGAATTATATATAACGGCGGTGTGTTCTGCTGGCCGGCCCCCAGTTATACCTATATTTCTTCAGAATTCGGGTATCGAATTCATCCCGTTTACGGTACCAAAAAATATCATTCGGGCATGGATATAGCAGCGCCCGGGGGTTCGCCCATTTTAGCAGCGGCAAACGGCACGGTTCGGTTTGCCGGCTGGAACGGTGGCTATGGCTATTGTATAATTATTGACCACGGCAATGGCATTCAGACCTTGTACGGGCATTCCAGCAAGCTTTTGGTTTCCCAAGGGCAGACAGTTACCCGCGGCCAGAAAATTGCTTTGGTTGGCACAACGGGAACCTCTACCGGTAATCATTTGCATTTTGAGGTATTAAATAACGGTACACCTACAAATCCCCGCCCTTACTTATCATAGTTTGTCAGTTTGTTAGTATGAAGGGAGTGCATATATTTGTTTCGTAAAAGACATTTGGTTTTAACGGCTGCGCTGACCGCTGTTTTCGTTTGGGTGCTTGCCTCGTTGTTTTTTGCAGGGGTTCGGCTGTACGAATCGGCTGATCCTTTGGTCCGCGCCAGAAACATTATTGTCAATAATTATGTCAATCCCTTGTCAGACGAACAAATAACAAAGATGAATGACATGGCAATCAGCGCCATGGTTTACAGCTTGGGAGACCAGTACAGCAGCTACTTAAATGCTGAGGATTTGGTTTCCTATCAGGAAGAAAAAAAGGAAAATTATAAAGGCATTGGCATTAGCGTAAATTTTAACAGCGAAACAGGTACATTGACAGTTATCTCCCCTTATGACGGTATGCCGGCGCAAAAAGCAGGTGTTCTGCCCGGTGATATTATCAAAAAAGTCGGTGACCTTACCGTAGAAGCAGGGACCTATGATGCGGTTTTAGATTATATTAAAAACGGCGAAGATGACGAATTTGTGTTATTAATTCTCCGTGGAGAGGAAACCCTTTCTATTCCGGTACGGCGGGAGGAAGTGAAACGTCAGTCTGTTACGCATAAAATGTTTGCTGGCCGCATAGGCTATGTTCGTGTATCTGAATTTATCCGCAACACAAAAGAAGACTTTAAGAAAGCCATCGAGGATTTACAAAGCCGCAATATGACAGGTCTTATCATTGACCTGCGAAATAATCCGGGCGGTTATGCCGACACGGTCCTTGAAATGACAGATTCTCTTCTGCCCAAAGGCGTGATTGCGTATTTAGAGGACAGCCACGGAGAAAGACAGTATTTTCACTCTGATGAAAATGCTTTGAATCTGCCTATGGTTGTGCTGATTAATCAGGGCACTGCCAGCGCTTCAGAACTTTTGGCAGGCAGCTTACAGGCTCATGGTCTTGCAACCATTGTCGGCGAAAAAAGTTACGGAAAAGCCGTGGGGCAATCGGTTCATCCTCTGTCTATGAATACCGCAATTTATTTGACCGATGCCCGCTATTTTACGCCAAACGGTAATTGCATTGATGGGATTGGTATTGAGCCGGATGTAAAAGTGGCTCTTTCTAAAGACCTGATGGGTAAAATTTCCCTTTTGGAACCGGAGGAGGATCCGCAGCTTTCTAAAGCACTTGAGATTGTAAGTCAAAAGGTGGGGCAATAATCCTGAAAGCAGACAGGAAGTGGAGCAGCTGAATTACATTATATTCTTTTCTGTTGTTTATGCATTGATTGTAATATTGTGTTATACCTTCGTTCTATGTAAGCCTTTACCCTGCGAACTGCGGTATAATAAAAAATTAGATTTTATTGCAGGCCCAATGCTTTTGGGTCTGCTTCTTTTGCAATTTGCCGTTTCCGGTTTGGCTCCCGGTCATGTGCAGGATACGGGCTTGTTCCGTGCCTGGACGGCTTTTGCAGAGGCACATCCGGTTTGGGAATACTACAAAACAGAGCTTTATGTAGATTATCCGCCGGTTTATTTATACATTCTGTACGGTCTGGGCAAGCTTCTCAGTTTGCTTCATGTTGACCCGGCATCCGGTCTGTACCTTGCCTGCATCAGGAGTATTCCCATTGTCTTTGACGGGCTAAGCACCTTGCTTATTTATAAAATCGCCTGCAGGAGGCTGGGGCAGAAAAAGGCATTGGCGGCGGCACTGCTATGTGCAATCAATCCGGCTCGGATTGTAAACTCCACCATTTGGGGGCAGGTTGACAGCGTAACAACGTTTACGACAGCTGTGATGCTTCTGGCGCTTTATAAGAAAAAGTATGTTGCCGGATTTTCTCTTTTATCGGTGCTGTTTTTAACAAAGCCTCAAACCATTATGTTTGCGCCCCTTTTATGCTTTACCTTATTCTTTGACTTTGTAAAGTCATGGAGACAGCCGGCACAAAGAAAGCAAATGCTCATACAGGGCGGCTTGTCGGTTTTGTGTGCGGTAGCCGTGCTTTTGCTTGTTCCGTTGCCCATTACCGGCGGCGATTACGGTCTTTTGATTGAAAAATACAAAGCGGCTTTAAATTTGTACCCTTATGCAACCCTTAATGCACCGAACCTCTACGGTGCCATTGGCGGAAATTGGGCGGCAGATTCCGGTCGGCTTCTGTTTTTACCCTATAAAATATGGGGCTTTGTTTTTATTGTTCTTATATCCCTTGCGGTGGGGTTCGTCAGTTTTACAAGCCGGAACCGGAAACACACTTTTACTTTGGGTATTTTTACTGTGCTCGGCATTTACATGTTGGGGCACGGTATGCATGAGCGGTATCTGGCGCCGGCACTTTTTTTAATGCTGCTTGCGTATGCTGTAAACGGTGACAGACGGATGCTATTTTTCTACGCCGGTTTTTCGCTGACAACGTTTATTGCTTGTGCATGGGTGCTTACACTGAATCAGACCGGCGCGTTTATTTATGGTGATAATGTGTGGTTTCGTTTACTTTCGTGGCTTAACGTGGTTCTGTTTATTTTGTGGATGTTTGTGCAAAGGAGGGACTCAACCAGTGGAGCCGAAAAAATCAGAAAACGATTTTAAAGGGTTTATGCGAAATCTTCAAAAAACAGCACCTGCCGTGAAGCTGGTGTGGCTGGATTACGTCCTGATGCTAATATTGACAGTGTTTTATGCGGTTTTTGCCTTTTATCACTTAGGCTCTTTATCAGTGCCGGAATCCGGATGGTATGCAGAGGAGCCGGGAGAAGGTGTGGTTTTGGATTTGGGCGAGGTTGTTCCTGCGCGGCAACTGTACCTTTACACCGGCTGGATTGACCGTCGCAGGGCGGATCAGGAGGTTCTGCGCGACCTTACAGTGTCTTATTCAGCCGACGGAGAAAATTGGACGGCGGCAGAGACGCCTTTGGTATTAGATACGGTGTTTATGTGGCATGTTTACCGGGATTTGCCGGAGGATTTCCGCTATCTCAGCCTGAGCTGTGATGACGGACGGTTTTATGTGAATGAAGCGGCGTTTTTTGGTGAGACGGAAGCAGAGTGGTTTCCGGTTTCAGCCATTTTAAGCGGCAACGCCACGGCACAACATTTAAACGATGAGCAAGAGAGGGTGGTATATGATTTTACATGGTATGAGACTTCATATTTTGATGAAATCTATCACCCCAGAACAGCATTTGAGTTTATCACCCATCGCTATCCTTATGAGAATACCCATCCGCCTCTGGGTAAAGCCATAATTGCCTGTGGGATGCTGCTGTTTGGGGTTAACCCCTTTGGCTGGCGTTTTTTTGGAACCCTGTGCGGTGTTTTGATGGTGCCCGCGGTGTATGTAATGGGCAAAAAAATGCTGAAAAAAACATCCTTTGCATGCATAGCGGCGTTTTTGTTCAGCTTTGATTTTATGCATCTTTCTCAAACCCGGCTGGCAACCATTGACTCTTATACGGCGTTTTTTGTTATGGGAATGTATTTGTTCATGTTCCTTTATATTGAAAAAAATTTTTATGAAACCGGCGTAAAAAAGACGCTGTTGCCGCTTTTTGCATCTGGTATCTGCTTTGGCTTGGGTGCGGCAACAAAATGGCAGGGGCTTTATGCGGGGCTGGGGCTTGCATTCTTATTTTTCTATAGTCTGGCAAGACGTTATTTAGAATACCGCCGAGCGCTCCGCAATCCCCAAACGCCTATGGCGGAGCGAGTGATTTGCAGCTTTAAGCCTATGGCAGCTAAAACAATTTTGGCAGGGTTTGGTTTTTTTGTTTTGGTGCCCCTTGTAATTTATTTTCTGTCATACATTCCTGCCATGCGGTCAGAGGCTACGGGGCTTTCCTTCTTTTTTACCAATCAAAGCTCCATGTATCGTTATCACGCCAACTTAGAAGCGGGGCATAACTATGGCTCTGCCTGGTGGCAATGGCCATTTGACTACAAGCCGCTGTATGCCTACAGCCCGAATCGGGATTTTATACCGGAAGGGACATCCATGGGCATTACCAGCTTTGGCAATCCTGCCATCTGGTGGATGACGATTCCGGCAGTTGCATGGTCGCTGTGGCAGTTGTGGAAAAACAGAAAACAGCAGGATTTAGGCCTACTCACAGCAGTGGTTGGATTTTTCTCACTCTATGTACCCTGGATTTTTGTGACAAGAACAGCGTTTATTTATCACTTCTTCCCCTGTGTGGTTTTTGTGGTGCTAATGATTGTGTATTACATCCGCCAACTTGCTGAAAAGAGAAAAGGTCTGCCTGCCCTGGCGTGGGCATATTTGATTTTTGTATTTGTTTTATTCATTTTATATTATCCCGTTTTAACGGGGATGGCGATTCCCACAGAATATGCCATGTGGCTCAGATGGATTCCCGGCTGGGTGTTAGGATAAGGAGTGTATCATATGCAAAAGAATCATGAAAAGGAAAAAACAACGAATAAAATGATGATAGAGGGCAGGAATTCTGTTTTCGAGGCTCTTTCTGCCGGTCGCCCCATTGATAAAATTTGGATTAGTGAAACCGTTCGCCCCGGCGGCGTTAAAAAACTGATGGATTTGGCAAAGGAAAGACAGGTGCCGGTGCAGTTTGTTAAGCCTCAAAAGATTAACAGTGTCAGCCAGACTGAAGCCAGTCAAGGGGTTGTGGCTGTTTGCGGTGCAGTGGCTTATGCTGCACTTGAGGATTTGTTCAGAAAAGCTGAGGAAAAAAATACGCCACCCTTTTTTATCATCTGTGATGAAATTACCGACCCACATAATTTAGGGGCGATTATCAGAAGCGCCAATGCAGCCGGTGCAGACGGTGTAATTATTCCAAAAAACCGTTCTGCAGGGCTGGATGCGGTAACAGCTAAAACCTCTGCCGGCGCAGTGCACTATACACCGGTGGTACGGGTAACGAATCTTTCTCAGACCATTGATGCTTTAAAGGAACGGGGTCTGTGGATTGCCGGTGCGGATATGTCAGGCGAAACCTTGTATGAATCAAATATGACAGGACCCATTGCTCTGGTGATTGGTTCTGAAGGCAAGGGCATTTCCCGTTTAATCCGAGAGAAATGCGATTTTATGGTAAAGATTCCTATGCTGGGTAAAACAGAATCGTTAAACGCCTCTGTAGCGGCGGCGATTATGATGTATGAGGTTGTTAGACAACGAATGAATTAATAGGCAAAATATACAAAAAAAAAATTTTTTTTTGGTCTTCCATTTTTTATAAAACTATGATATACTATTATTACCATTACATTTACATAAGGAATAGTGTGTCAAAATGACGCCTTCCTTCCGGGAGAGAGTATGCAAGGAAACACAAAGCGAAGGCTGATTGTTACAGGGATTGTTGCAGCGGTATTGCTTGGCGCTGTGCTGCTGGGGTATATTTGTGTCAACATGGCGTTTTCCTTAATTGGCGACTCGTTTTACCAATCGGCAGTGACGGCAGAGGATTTTCAAAGAGCGTCTGCCGGTAGTGAGAAGGATGACCCGGCCAAAACGGTGGGGGATTCCGGCGAGCCGGACGAATCTGATGAATCACATGGAGCAGACAAACAGCCGGATGGCAAGGACACGGGGAGCAGAGAGAGGTCAATTCCTTTTGACAGGCTGCATCTTTCGGCAGAAGAATTTAAAACACTGCAGAAAAAAGTTCCTTTTAGTGATAAGATGGCAGTATTGAGTATTTTAAGCAAGGGCTTATCAGCTGCTGATTATACGGAACTGATTGGTATGCTAAGCGGCGGTATCTCAAGCAGCGAAGTAAAAAGAGCATACCAGATAGTAAGTCGTGGTTTATCTTCAGAGGATAAAGAAAAAATCTGGGGATATTACGATACATATAAGCATTTAATTCAATAAAACATTACAAAGGGAGTGTAAAAATGAAAAAATTTGTAAGTGTATTGCTGGCAACCATTATGTTGACCATGTGCTTGGCCACAACCGGCTTTGCGGCAACGGATGTAAGCTTCAGTGATACTACAATGGAAAACATCATTGACATGCTGGACCGTAACATGCCTGCCACACAGGCTCGCCGCGTTGAGGTGTTTAACCTTTTGGCGCTGTATATGTCAACAGATGTCAACATGGATGCCCTGATTGAGATGGTAGAAACCTTGACGGTTTCTGATGCTCATCCGGAAACCTTTGAACAGATTATTTCTGCTCTGGGTACTGATTTAACAGACAATCAGGATACGGTTCTGTTTACCTTAGATCTTCTCCGTGCTTTGCCTGCGGCTCAAAGAGCAGCTGCTCTTGATGCTTTTGAAGAAGCACAGGCGGCTGTTGACGAGGCTTCTGCCGGCGCTTGGGTTTCAGAAGCTGAAGCCGGCGTTGTTTTAGAGTCAGTGGATCAAGAAGCTCTGGAAGATATTTATGAATACTTTGTTCATAATGATGGCGAGCCTGGTGATGCACAGCTGGCAACACATGGTATTGGTATCAACACCATTTTGCGCCTGTCTTTCGCTTTTCAGGATAGCTTAGTGTTAACCGATGCGGCAGAAGGCTCTGATGATTTCGCAGTTAAAACCATCAGTGATGAGTTTGAGAGTGGTTTATATACTTATGTAACGAATCATTTTAATACTATTAATGGAACTACCATTACCAGTGGCGATGACGTTATTAATGCTTTGGTTGCGGCGTTAAATTCTTTTGATGCTTCTTTAAAGGCAGATATTAAGACGGTTTTAGGCGCATCTGAAATCGATCTGTATACACCGTTAGTAGTTGAGGATGACGACGATGACGATGATAGCAGCAGACCCAGCAGCCGTCCCAGCAGCAGCCCCACAAAACCGGATATCACCCAGCAAATCGGTAAGCTTGAGGCCAACAAATCTGAGGTTAGCCAGCCGCCGGTAGCAGAGGCTGCTTATGTATACACCGATACAGAAGAGCATTGGGCTAAGGATTACGTTGCAGAGCTCTCCAAACGTGGCATCTTTAATGGTTATGAAGATGGCTCCTTTAGACCGGATTTGGGCATCACCCGTGAAGAAATTGCTGTTGCTATGACTCGTGCATTAGAGCTTGAAGCAAAGGCAAAACGTGCACCATACGCTAACTTTACGGATAGCTCCTATATCTCATCCTGGGCAATTGAAGCTGTTAACATGATGGTGAAAGTAGGCATCTTCACAGGCTATGATGATGGATACTACAGACCGCAGCAGATCATTACAAGAGAACAGCTGGTAGCAGTTGTTATGAGAATGTTCTCCAGCGATTTGGATAAGACAGCATTAGCATATAATGACCATAATGACATTGGTGATTGGGCAAGAACTTATGTAAAACAGGCAACGGAGTTGTCCATCGTAGGTGGATATCCTGACGGTTCCTTCCGTCCTGCAAATTCCATTACCCGTGCTGAAGCTGCAAAGATTCTGTACACCTTCATGCACTATGCAGGTCTGTTATAATTGACACGTTAAGGTTTTTGACGAAAGCAAGGGGAGCTTGCAATAAGCTTCTCCTTGCTTTCTTTTTCACAAGGGAGGTTATAGAATGAAAAGAAACATTTTGCAGAAAATGCTTGCGATTTTCTCGGCGCTTCTTTTACTGCTTATATCTTGTGTATCTGTATCAGCACTGGGTACGACGCAGAAGTTGGTTTCTGTATTATCCGGCGTGAGCCGGGATGTTTTGATTCCGGCGCTGCCTTTTGTCAGCAGTAATTCCGGACTTGACATGCTGGATGAGGCCCTCAGCAAGCATCAAAACGGGCAGGATGCTGGCATTTTAGGTTCGGCGATAGAAATGGCATTACAACACACGGATGCAGGAACCCTGCAAAATATGATTGACAGTATGCGGCTTTTGGATGAAGGTTTTCGCCAGACCTGTCAGGAGATTTATCAGAATCGCGAGGGGCTTTCGTTAAGCGCAGCAGAAAGCCGGGGCGTTGAGATTCTGATTCAAGAGGCAGACCAAGCCGGCCTGCAGGCGGCTTTAAATAGTCATCAGATTTCTAAAGGTATGATTGCTAAGTTTTTGCAAGCAGCCACTCTGCTGAATAACGGCGAAGCTTTTCTGGGAATGGATCGTGAAGGAGCGTTTTTTGTTAAATCATTCCCAACGGCTCTTTTAGAAAGTCTTGAGGCAATCTGGCAAGCAGATGGTATGGATTTTTCGCTGACACAGCAGATTAGTGAGGGCGTAACCAGTCTAAACTCGGTCCTGACTGCGTCTGAACGTAACAGTGTTGGCTTGCTGTTTTATAAGGCAGGGTTACTGGATAGTGCGCCGAGTTATTCTCCGCCGACACAGGAGGTTGAAAAATTGCCGGGCGCAAGCTCAGGAAGCTATGAAAAAACCGATTCTGAAAAGGAAAATACCGGGGCAGACCTGACTTTTAATGTGACGGAAGATGGCCTGATTTCTGTGGCCGGCACATACGAAAATCCTGTTGTGTATCGGGTTGAGGGAACAAAATTGATTCCTGTTACAATGGCGCTTTACATTGATGGTGCGATTGTGGCTGAACTATCTAAGGGTCAGTACGCTGTGAAAGAAGTTAGTCCGTATTTTTCGGATTGTAGCGGCTGGTCAAAGCCATATATTGAGGCGCTGTATGCCAGAGGTATTGTAGGCGGTAAGGCTGAGGGTATTTTTGCGCCGGAGGACAGCATTACAAGAGAAGAATTTGTAAAGCTTATCATTGAATTGTTTGACATGAAGGATGACAATGCAACTACGACCTTTGTTGATGTGCCGGCAGATGCCTGGTATTATTCTTATGTAGCATCAGCACAGCAATACGGCATTGTTAACGGCGTCAGCAGCACAGAGTTTGGTGTCGGCGAAAAAATTAAACGACAGGACATGGCAAAAATTATTAGCCAAATTCTGACTCAAAAAGGTTTGTCAGCAGTACCGGCAGATCCATCAGCTTTTGGGGATTATGCTTCCATTGCTCCATATGCACAACCACACGTGTTGGCGGTTTGCGGGTTGGACATCGTTTCCGGCGACGATAAAGGCAACTTTAATCCTGCACAAAGTGCTACCCGCGGTGAGGCTGCGAAGATGATTTACGGAGTGCTCAAAGCCGTGCTTTTACGGGGCAAATAATCGCTCTGGAAGCGCGTTTTTGAACTAAAAATTCTTTTTTATGCAATGTTACTAAATAAAAATTTTAAATTTTGGTTAAAAATAGTCTAACAATTTGACGTAATTTATGTTATCATATTAACGTAATATGATATGATATGTAAATCATGAGGAGGTTAAAACAATGGCAAGTCTTAATCTAAAAGGCATTTATAAAAGATATGCCGGCGGAGTTACTGCAGTTAGTGACTTTAATTTAGATATTGAGGATAAAGAATTTGTCGTTTTAGTTGGTCCTTCCGGTTGCGGTAAGTCTACTACCTTGAGAATGATCGCAGGTCTGGAAGAAATCAG
>JAFWAT010000016.1 GCA_017507525.1 Clostridia bacterium
AGCAAGAAGTCGTGCTGAACAAACATTTCTTATCCAACTTGCCTGCGGAGCAGATGGCTATCTTCCGACGGAAAAAGCTGAACTTGGCGGGCATTACAGTGCATTTATTTCAAGCGGTCTTATCGGTCATGAGGGCGGAGATTTGCTTGTGCGTAATACTCTTGAAGGAATAAACGGTATGTTTTAGAAGATACAATACTAAGAACTGACATTATGAAAAGAAGAAAGTTTTTAATTAAAAAGGTATGGAACGAACAAACATAATTTTCAGGAGGCAGATATGTTATACGAAAAATATTTGCATGTTATTGATGAAAAAAAAGATGAATTTTGTGCGGTATCTGATGCACTGTGGGACAACCCCGAAACGGCTTTTGGAGAATACTATGCAGTAGACTTGATCACAAAAAAACTCGAAGAAAACGGATTTAAGGTTACTTACAACCTTTCCGGAATTCCTACAGCATTTAAAGCCACCTATGGGGAAGGAAAACCGAGCCTTGGTATTTTGGCCGAATATGATGCCCTTGAAGGTATGAGTCAGGTGGCGTGTGAAACGGAAAAAAAATCTATTCCCGGAAAAGATAAGGGGCATGGCTGCGGACATAATTTGTTTGCAGGAGGCTCTCTGGCGGCTGCTTTTGCGGTGAAAGCTTATATTGAAGAAAAAGGGAGCGGCAGCATTACATTATTTGGTTGTCCTGCTGAAGAAGGTGGCGCAGGGAAAGTATTTTTGGCTCGTGACGGCGTTTTTAATGATATTGATTCAGTTGTCAGCTGGCATCCTGAAAAAATGTATATGGTTCGTACGAGACCTTCGCTTGCAAATGTAGTGGTAGATTATACTTTCGAAGGTATAGCGTCACATGCAGGTGGTTCTCCTCATTTAGGACGAAGTGCATTAGATGCCTTGGAACTGATGAACGTTGGCGCAAATTTTCTTCGCGAACATATGGAGCTGACAAGCAGAGTTCATTATGCAATTTTAGATGCCGGCGGAAATGCTCCGAATATGGTTCAGTCCCACGCAGTGGTTCGATACATGATTCGCGGCGTGGATTCTGATACTGTTAAAAATCTCTGGGAAAGAGTAGATAGGATTGCACAAGGTGCTACAATGATGACTGACACCACAGTCAGCTCACAGGTGGTTTCTGCTTATGCAAACCTTGTAACAATTCCCACTCTTCAGGCTACAGCAAACGAAGCCATGCATGATATTCCGTTGCCTGTTCCTACTGAGGAAGAACTTGCATTTGGCAGGGCATTGCAGAAGACTGTGACACTTACAAAAGAACAAGAGAAAAAACCGCCCTTTGCAATGGAAGTCCTTGACCCGGCTCCGCCTGTTGCTCATGGAGGATCTACAGATACTGCTGATGTCAGCTGGAACTGTCCTACTGTGCAGCTGCACATTGGTAACTGGGCGATTGGAACGCCCGGTCATAGTTGGCAGGCGGTGTCACAGTGCAGAGGTTCCTATGCGAAAAAATCTATGCTTTACGCAGGAAAAGCAGTAGCAGGAACGTTGATTCGTCTTTTTGAGAATCCCGAGCTTATCAAAAAGGCAAAAGCAGAACATAAAGAAAAAATAGGTGATGGATATATATGCGGTCTGACTGCTGATGTAAAGCCTGTCATTCAGCCCAAGGCTCAATAATCAGAAGTAAAAAGTGATGACTAAGGGGCTGTAGCAATATGATTTCATTTTGCTACAGTCTCTTTTGTTGTAATATAAATTTGATTTTTATGTTTTATTTTGATATAATTAGTTTAATTTAGAAAAGCATGGGAGATGATTTTATGAGATCAGTTTTTATGAGATATCCGGAAGGGAAAGCAAAAGCGCTTACATTTAGTTATGATGACGGAGTGCCACAAGATAAACAGCTTGCGGAACTGTTTGATACATACGGAATGAAAGCTACCTTTAACTTTAATTGTGAATATATGAGAGAGGTAAACTTTACAAAGGAGCAGATAAAGGAATATTTTCTCTCTAAAGGACACGAAATTGCTGTACATGGAGCAAATCACAGAGCAAATGGTAATGTAAGACCGATTGAAGGAATAAGAGATGTGCTCGATTGCCGACTTGAACTTGAGGAAAAGTGTGATTGTATTATCCGTGGAATGGCTTATCCTGATTCCGGAATAAGACAGATGGGTAATTTTGGAAGTTATGAGATGGTAAAACAATATCTTATTGAGCTTGATATTGCATATGCAAGAACGTTGGGCAAAGATAACAATTCTTTTATGTTGCCTACAGACTTTCACGCATGGATGCCTACTGCGCATCACACCAACCCAAAAATAATGGAGTTTGTTGATGACTTCTTGAAATTTGATATTTCTACAACAGTATACCATGTGAAAAGAGTTCCTCGTCTTTTATATATATGGGGACATAGTTATGAGTTCGACCGTGATGGCAATTGGGAGCTTATGGAAAATATTTGCAAAAAGCTAGCAAATAATGATGAAATATGGTATGCCACAAACATAGAAATCTACGATTATGTGGAAGCCTATAAAAGTTTGAGATATAGTGCTGACGGTCATAGAATTTACAATCCCACACTTTTCACAATATGGCTGGATGTAGATGGTAAGTTATACAATGTAAAGTCAGGCGAAACCATCTGCATCTAAACTGTATACGGATTATACTATATTTAGTAAAAGGATGGTTGATATGAATTTTAAGGAATTGGCATTAAAACGCGAAAGCTGTCGTGACTATAGCGATGCATCTGTATCTCATGAGCTTTTGGAAGAGATTATAGCAACCGCGTGTCTGTCACCCTCAGCCTGCAATTCTCAGCCCTGGAAGCTGATTGCCGCAGAAGGTGAAACGGCAGCTTTGCTGCGGCCGCTGGTGCAGGCATGCGGTCGGAATAAGTTTGCGGTCAATGTTCCTGCCTTTGTCGCAATTTGCGAAACGAAGGCAAAGCTTTTGCCCGGCGTTCGGGAAGACAACCAGTATTTTGCCCAGATGGATGTGGGCATGGTGACCCTGATGCTGACACTGGCGGCTAGCGATGCCGGACTTTCTACCTGCATTCTGGGTTGCTTTAATGAGGAGAAGATTAAAGAAGTTTTAGAGATTCCAAATGATGCTGTTTTGCGTTTGGTTGTTGCGGTAGGGTATGGCAAAACGGATGAACCACGAAAAAAGGTCAGAAAAAGTGCGAATGATGTTCGTAGCTTTAACCGGTGGTAATATGAAACGGCTGACGCAGGAATTCTTTGACAAAAATGCCGTGGAGTTGGCACCGCTTCTTTTAGGGCAGTATTTATGCCGTAAAACGCCGGAGGGCATTCTGCGGCTTTCCATTACGGAAACAGAAGCCTATTACACAGAAGCAGATACAGCCTGCCATGCACATAAGGGCAGAACACCCCGAACAGAGCTGTTATACCATCGCGGGGGATGTGCCTATGTGTATCTTTGCTATGGGATACACAATTTAATGAACGTCATCAGCGGCGCAGAGGGTGTTCCGCAGGGTGTGCTGATTCGCGGTGTGGCGGGCTATGACGGACCGGGCAAGCTCACCCGTGCCTTGCAGATAGACAGAAGTCTAAACGGTGTTGACCTTGTTTCTAGCCAAGAGCTCTGGTTGGAAGAGGGTGTGCAGCCGGAGTATATCACAACACCCAGAATCGGCATTGATTATGCAACGGAAGAATACAGAAATATTTGTTGGCGGTTTGTAGCCAAAACCTCCTCCCAAAATGCGTTGTAATCTTTTTGTAAAGGAAAAATCATGAATATTTTATGAAATATATCAAATATTCTGTTGACAAGTGGAAATAAAATTGGTATAATATACTTTGTAGTTTTATACAGCTCATAGGTTGTTTTGTATGACCACACCCAACGCAAAGTACCGGAGGGAGGGAATAACATGTCTGAAATTAGATTAAAAGATCACGAATCTTTAGATAGTGCCCTGCGTCGTTTCAAGCGTTCCTGCGCAAAAGACGGCGTTCTTTCAGAAATCAGAAAAAGAGAGCATTATGAAAAGCCCAGCGTAAAGAGAAAAAAGAAATCTGAAGCTGCTAGAAAGAGAAAGTTCAAATAATCTTATTTGATACATCTTGTGAAGGCTTATAAACAGCAAGGCAATGTCCTTGCTGTTTTTTTTGCTATGTAAATAAAATAAAGAAGCAAGTTTATAAATAAATATTTGCTTTTTTCTTAAGATTGTGGTACAATAAAAAAGATATATGTATTATGTTGCAAAAATTAAAATGCAACGGTAAGATTGGAGTCATAGACCATGCAAATTAAAGCACCGAGGGGAACGCATGACGTTCTGCCTCAAGAATCATATAAATGGCATAAAATTGAAGAGACCATTAAAACCCTTTGTCAGGATTTTGACTACAAAGAAATCAGAACGCCGGTGTTTGAACATACAGAGCTTTTTGAACGCGGCGTAGGTGAAACAACAGATGTGGTGCAGAAGGAAATGTACACCTTTTTAGATAAAGGTGACCGTAGCATTACCCTGCGCCCCGAGGGGACGGCTTCTGTCGTTCGCAGCCTGGTTGAGCATTCTATTTATGCACAGCCTTTGCCTGCAAAGCTTTACTATGTTACCCCTTGTTTCCGCTATGAAAAGCCTCAGGCTGGTCGCCTGCGTGCGTTTCATCAGTTTGGTGTTGAGGTGTTTGGCGCAGAGGATGCAGCACTCGATGCTGAAATCATTTCACTGGCACTTGAACTGTTCCGTCGCTTGGGTGTGACCGGTGTGGAGCTTGAAATTAACAGCATTGGCTGCCCGGATTGCAGAGCAGCGTATAATAAAAAGCTGCGGGAATTTTTTAAACCCCATCTGGATGATTTGTGCGAAACCTGCCGCCAGCGGTATGAAAAGAACCCCTTGCGAATTTTGGATTGCAAGCAGCAAAGCTGCAAAGATATTTATAACTCGGCGCCCATTCTTTTAGATAATATTTGCCCGGACTGTGAGGCGCACTTTGAACGCCTTAAATCATGTCTTGATGTAATGGGCATTCCTTACACCGTAGACGGTACCATTGTCCGCGGTCTGGATTATTACACCAGAACGGTGTTTGAAATTGTTTCAAAGAACATCGGCGCGCAGGGCACGGTTTGCGGCGGCGGTCGCTATAATGGCCTGGTTTCAGAGCTGGGCGGTCCGGAGCTGCCGGCAGTTGGTTTTGGCTTGGGCATGGAGCGGTTGCTTTTATTGCTTGAGAATTTAGAAATTGACTTAGGCGGTATTGATGCGGCGGATTTATACATTGGTCATATTGGTGAGCGAGCTGACCTTTTTGTGCAGAAGCTGGTGTTAGACCTAAGACGTCAGGGCATTTCTGTTTGTCGTGACTATATGAGTCGCAGCGTTAAGGCACAAATGAAATATGCCGATAAAATTGGTGCCAAATACACCATGGTTTTGGGTGATAATGAAATTGACGAAGGCTCAGCTAAACTGAAGAATATGGAAACAGGCGAAGTGGCAGAGGTTAAGCTGGATGCTTTGGGCGAATTTTTTAAGCAACTTGGAGGGCTGGAATAAATGGAAACGTTAGCAGGACTTAAAAGAACTCATAAATGCGGTGATTTACGGAAGGAACATGTTGGTTCTGAGGTAACGGTCATGGGCTGGGCTCATGCATACCGTAATTTAGGCGGCGTTATTTTTGTATATCTGCGTGATCGTAGCGGCATGGTGCAGCTTGTCTTTAACGAAGAAGAAAACAAGGCAATTTTTGAAAAGGCAGAAACCATCCGTAATGAATTTGTATTGGCTGCTGTGGGCGAAGTGGTTCTTCGTGATGAAGCTGCGGTGAATGACAAGGTTCCCACCGGTGCAATTGAAATTACTGTCAAGGAACTCAGAATTTTATCCAAGGCTGAAACGCCACCGATTTATATTGAGGAAAATTCTGATGTTCGTGAAGAGGTTCGTTTGAAATACCGCTATTTAGACCTGCGTCGTCCGGATATGCAGCGTTTGATGGAACTTCGTCACAGAGTTTGTAAAATTGTTCGTGACTATTATGACCAGAACGGCTTTTTAGAAATCGAAACACCGATGCTGACTAAGTCAACACCGGAAGGTGCCAGAGATTATCTGGTTCCCAGCCGTGTACATCCGGGCCATTTTTATGCGCTTCCGCAGTCACCCCAGCTCTACAAGCAGCTTTTAATGCTCTCCGGTATGGACCGCTATTTGCAGATTGTAAAGTGCTTCCGTGATGAGGATCTTCGTGCTGACCGTCAGCCGGAATTTACGCAGATAGACCTTGAAATGTCCTTTGTGAACGTGGATGATGTGTTAGAAATCAACGAAGGCTTGATGAAGGTAATCTTTAAAGAAATTTTAGGTATTGATTTAAAAACGCCATTTCGCCGTATGACCTATCGGGAAGCCATGGATCGCTTTGGCTCTGATAAACCAGATACTCGTTTCGGTTTTGAACTGGTTGATTTATCTGATGTTGTTAAAAACTGCGGCTTTAAAGTGTTTACAGATGCGGTTGCCGGTGGCGGCAGTGTGCGTGCCATTAACTGCAAGGGCGGTGCTTCCAAATTATCCCGCCGCGACCTTGACTCTTTGGTTGATTTTGTTAAGATCTACAAGGCAAAGGGCATGGCTTGGATTACCGTTGAAGAGGATGGTATTAAGTCTTCTATTGCGAAATTCTTAAATGAAGACGAGATTCAGAATATTCTTGCTAAAACTGAAGCAGAAGCCGGCGACACCATCATGTTTGTTGCTGACCGCAACGAAGTTGTTTACGATGCACTGGGCAATTTGAGACTGGAATTGGCTCGCCGGTTCGATATGCTCAAAAAGGACGAGTATGACCTTTTATGGGTAACAGAATTCCCGCTGTTTGAGTACAGTGAGGAAGAAGACCGGTATGTAGCAAAGCACCATCCCTTTACCATGCCTATGGATGAGGATATTCCTCTTCTTGCCACTGAGCCTCAAAAGGTTCGTGCCAAGGCATATGATATGATTTTTAACGGCAACGAGGTTGGTGGCGGCAGCTTACGTATCTTTAACACCGAGCTGCAGCAGCAGATGTTTGAAGCGTTGGGCTTTACCAAAGAAGAAGCCTGGGAACAGTTCGGATTTTTAATGAATGCGTTCCGTTACGGCACACCGCCTCACGGCGGCATGGCATACGGTCTTGACAGACTGGTTATGCTTCTTGCCGGTCGAGATTCTATTCGCGATGTCATTGCCTTCCCGAAGGTGAAGGACGCCTCTGAACTGATGACAGAGACACCGGGTACGGTTTCTCAAAAACAGCTTGAGGAATTGCATTTGCATTTGAGTGAAATAGATTAAAATTTACGCTTTATTCACAAAAAAACAGATAAATATATGATATAATTTTACGTGGGCATCAGGAGAAGCTTCTGATGCCCATGATAAATCTAACAGAAAGAATCAGGGAGGGTCTTACATGGTTGAAATTAAAAACCTTACCAAAAAATATGGCACAAAGCTTGCTGTTGATAACATTTCCTTCACGGTTAAAGAGGGCGAAATTCTTGGCTTCTTGGGTCCTAACGGTGCAGGAAAATCAACCACAATGAATATTTTAACAGGTTATCTTTCCGCAAGCAGCGGTGAGGTTTCGATTGGTGGCTTTGATATTTTGGACAACCCGGTTGAAGCAAAGAAAAAAATCGGTTATCTGCCGGAGCATCCGCCCCTTTACATGGATATGACCGTGCGGGAATATTTGGACTTTGTCTATGATTTAAAAAAGGTAGAAGAAGACAGAGAAGAGCACCTTTCTAAAATTTGTGACACAGTTAAGATTACCGATGTGAAAGACCGTTTAATTTCTAACCTTTCAAAGGGCTATAAGCAGCGTGTCGGCATTGCTCAGGCAATGGTGGGTAATCCTGAGGTTCTGATTTTAGACGAACCCACAGTCGGCCTTGACCCAAAACAGATTGTCGAAATTCGTTCTGTGATTAAAAAGCTGGGTCGTGAGCACACCGTCATTTTATCCTCTCATATTTTGCAGGAGGTAAATGCCATTTGCGAGCGGGTCATCATTATAAATGGCGGCAAGCTGGTAGCAAGCGATACACCGGAGAACTTAGGAAAATCCATTTCTAATGAGAATAAATTCCAGCTTCGTGTTGCCGGTGAAGAAAGAGAAATTTTAGACATTTTAGACGGCGTCAGCGGTATTAAATATGTAAACTCTCTGGGCAGAAAAGAAAGTGGCTCCATAGACTTTGTCGTTGAAGCAGAACCCGATGTGGATGTCAGAACGCCGATCTTTAACGCCTTGGCATCTGCAAACCTGCCGATTTTATCTCTGCAGACTTTAGACCTTTCTTTGGAAGAAATCTTCTTAGAGGTGACCCAAAGTCAGGCGGGTACATATATTGCCGATGTGGATGAAGAAGAGATTGAAATTGTCAATACAGAGCCGGATGCAACCAACAATGCTCCGGAAGAAGTAGTAGAGGAAGGAGCGAGTGAAGATGAAAGCAATTTATAAAAGAGAATTAAGAGCTTATTTTAAAACGCCGCTGGGTTACATCTTTCTCTTTGCTTATTTATTGATTACCTCTGCGGTTTTTACCTTGTGTAATCTGCTTACACAGCAAACATCTATGGTATTTTTCTTTTCTTATGTGAATCTGGTATTTATTTTTGTTATTCCGGTGCTTACCATGCGTCTTTTTGCTGAAGAAAGAAAGAACAAAACAGACCAGTTATTACTCACAGCACCGGTGCGGATTGTGGATATTGTGCTCGGTAAGTTTCTGGCAGCTTCTACAGTTCTTTTAATTGGTGTGGCGGCAACCACACTGTATATTCCCATTATGGAGCTTTATGGAACACCGGCTATTGCTGAAAGTATGATTGGTTATTTAGGGCTATTTTTAACGGGACTTTTATTTATTGCTCTTGGCATGTTCATGTCCTCTATTACAGAAAGCCAGGTTATTGCGGCAATTTCTACATCTGTTATTATTTTGTTTTTGTGGCTTTTAGGCGATGTGAACATTCAGTTTACAGAAGTTTTGACAGGCGCTTTGGCTTGGCTTGGGTCAGCCCTTGACTGGCTTATGAATTTCATCTCCATCACCAACCGCTTATATGACTTTGCTTTGGGAACGTTGAATTTAGTTCCGGTATTTTATTTTGTCAGTCTTGCCGGGTTGTTCTTGTTCCTGACAGTTCAAGTCATTGAAAGACGGCGTTGGAAGTAAGCATGCAATTTAGGTTTAGAAAGGATGGAGAAATATGAAAAATAAAAAATTCCGGTACTCACTGAATTCTAAGGCTTTTATTGTAGGTGCTGTAATTATTGTATTGCTGCTCAATGCAATTTTAATCTCCTTAGACAGTAAAATTCCGCTGGAATTTGACTTTACTGAAGACAAGATTTATGCATTGACAGAAGAATCAGAAGGCATTGTAGACAAAATTGAAGAACCCATTGAAATTTTAATTTTAACCACCGGTGAAGATACGCAAAGCATCTCTATGGTAAAAAATGTTTTGGATAAGTACAGCCAGAGAAATTCTGCTATCACAGTTCGCGAAGTAGATGTTATTAAAAATCCTGCTGAGGTGCAGGCTTATGTACAGGAAATCGCAAGCATGAACATTGGTTCTTTACTGATTCGTCAGGGAGAGCGGTATGAACTGGTTAACGCAACAGATTTCTTTAGTCAAAATGGTTACAGCTACATAGAGCGTGTGGTTACCACAAAGCTTGCCGGCTTTATTGACGGCATGACTGCATCCTCTGTGTTCTTTACCACAGGTCACGGAGAACAGATTTCAAATAGCACCACGAAGGTTCTGGAAATGGCAGGTTATCAAATTGAACAGTTTGACAGCTTATCTAAGGACTTTCCGGAAGATGGCAAGTCCATTGTCATCATCAGTGCACCCCAGTCTGATTTTTCTGTTGAGGAAATTGATAAGCTGGACAAATTTTTAGACCGTGGCGGCAATGTTCAGATTTATTTTGACCCCATTTATGCAAGCAGCGATTTACCAAACCTGCAGAACTACTTACGTGAGGATTGGGGCATTGTTCGCAACACCCATGTTGTGTTAGATAGTGGTAATATGATTGAAAACAGCACCTACATGGTGGGTGTGCTAGGTGACCATGAAATTACCAATCCTGTGAAAGAAAGCCAGAAGCGCGCCGGTTACAGCCCGGCAAACAGCTTTACTGTAGCGGCAGACAAATCGACAGGCATAGAAATTCATACCTTGCTCTCCACCTATGATGATGCTTTTGCAAAAGCAAGCGTTGAGGCAATTATGGAGGAAGGGAACCTGCAGAAATCTGCGAATGATGAAAGCGGTACCTTTGATGTGCTGGTGGCTGCTACCAAGGATATCGACAATGTTGATAACGAAGTTTTTACCGGTAAGTTAATTGTGGGTGGGTCTGTGCTGATTTTTGATGCGTTGACAACAGACACTCGTTTTGCCAATGAAGATATTTTGTTAAACTCTGTTAATTGGATGAATGGTGGAGAGGCATCCATTACCGTTCGTGCCAAGGCAATTCCCGGTGGTGTTATGAGCTTGACCGTTACGCAATTCTGGATTTGGCTTGCGGTTTTGGTTCTTGTGGTTCCGGTTGCTATTTTAGCCTGCGGTATTGTGATTTTTGTAAAACGGCGGTATAAATAAAAATAGAAAAAAGTGCGTGTCTTAATTATACTGCCACAATTTGTGCTGACAGCAAAAAAGAGTGCCAATGGCATAAATATTAAATTTTAAGCAACAGACTGGCTTCGTTTTTCAAGCGGAGTCAGTTTTGTTTTTGTTATGTTTATTCATAATTTTAAGAATGTATCTATTGTTATATCTATAATTTTTGTATAGTATTTCTTGTTTTGTAATCGGATATACTAACAAAAAACTTTACATGGAGGCAATAATGAGCAATCAATTAATACATGAAACAAGTCCGTATCTTATACAACATGCTGAAAATCCGGTAAATTGGTATCCGTGGTGTGAGGAGGCATTTGAAAAAGCTAAGGCAGAAAATAAACCAATTTTTTTGAGTATCGGCTATAGTACATGCCACTGGTGCCATGTTATGGCGCACGAAAGTTTTGAGGACAATAAAACGGCTGAAATTTTGAATAAACATTTTGTTTCAATAAAGGTAGATCGTGAGGAACGACCTGACATTGATAGTGTATATATGTCGGTATGTCAAACGTTGACAGGGAGCGGTGGCTGGCCTATGAGCATATTTATGACTTGGGATAAAAAGCCATTTTTTGCCGGCACATATTTTCCTCCAAATCCGCGATACGGTATGCCAAGCTTTGAGAATTTATTACATGCAATTGCAAGGCAGTGGAGCTCAAATCAGGAAGCCCTTTTAGAGTCTGCAGAAGAAATCATTAAGCGCATACAAAACACAGCGGCCATCGAAAACAACCAAATGGATAGTAACTTGATACAGCATGCGGTGCAGATTTTTGAACACTCCTTTGATAGCACTCATGGCGGATTCGGTCACGCACCGAAGTTTCCGACGCCGCATAACTTATTATTCTTAATGCTTTATGCAAAACAAAATAATCATACGAATGCTTTGAATATGGTAGAAAAAACACTGTTACAAATGAGAAAGGGAGGCATATTTGATCATATCGGATATGGCTTTTCAAGATATTCCACAGATCAGTACTATCTTGCTCCTCATTTTGAGAAAATGCTGTATGACAATGCCTTGCTGGTTATAGCATATGCCTCTTTTTACAGTATAACAAACAACAATATTTATCTTGACACCGCTGAAAAAACCGCCGAATATGTCCTAAGGGAAATGACATCTCCCGACGGTGGGTTTTATAGTGCTCAAGATGCTGACAGCGAGGGCGCTGAAGGGAAATATTACACCTTTTCGCTAAATGAAATATTTGATATTTTAGGCGAAGAGAAGGGAAGAGAATTTGCCAAAGTTTATGATATTACAGAGGGTGGTAACTTTGAAGGTGCAAATATTCCTAACCTGCTTAAAAGTAATAATTTAAAGGCTGAATTTCAGGAAGAGATAAAAAAACTATACAGTTATCGAAGAAATCGTTTTAAACTACACCTTGATGATAAAATTTTACTGTCATGGAATTCTATAATGATTACCTCGCTGTCTATGCTTTATAGGATTACACAAAATGAAAAATACCTTAATGCAGCACAAAAGTCACTTGAGTTTATAGAAATGAACGTATCCGACGGAATCAATCTTTACACAAGTTTTAGAGATGGAAAATGTTTAAATCACGCTTTTTTAGACGATTATGCATTTTATGTTGCAGCTTTGATAGAACTTTATCATACAACGCTGGACAAAAAACACCTTGAAAAAGCAGAAAAATTCTGCACAGAAGCAGTAAAACGATTTGCAGACTGTGAAAACGGAGGTTTTTATCTTTCAAACCCAAACCATACCGAACTGTTTATCAACCCGAAAGAAACATATGATGGAGCGATTCCCAGCGGAAATTCGGTCATGGCATATAATTTGGTCAGATTGTATCAAATCACAGAGAAAGAGGAATATAAAGAGCTTTTGGAAAAGCAGATAGCTTTCATGTCCTCTCATGCATATGATTACCCGTCAACTAACAGTATGTTTCTAATTGCAATGCTGATGCATGAAAATCCCATTCCTCATATCACGATTGCACTAAAGGAACGCTCTGATTTAACAAAAATAAGGGAAAGACTGCCTTTTATGGCGAATGTATCCGTAGTGACAGAAAATATAAAATATCCCCTTTTAAATAACCGGACAACATTTTATATATGCAAAAACCATAATTGTGTACCCCCGACAAATGAACTTTAATTTTTGAGACTGTGTATCATATCACTAAAATCTCATAGAATCTATAACTTTTAGCATAGAAACAGTTCTTGTCAATTCGCTTGATTTATAGTATAATTGATGCATACAGAATTTTGTTATATAAATTTTGTATGCATCAATTAAATTGTGCACTGATTCTAGTAAAGATGCCGAAATTTGATGAAAAAGCTGAAGATTAAAAGAGGTGATTGTATGTCTAATATTTTTAATGTGATTGCAATAGTATTATTTTTTCTGTGTTGGATTTTGATTATTAAAAAGTTTGTTTTTAACAGATATGCAACCGTCAAAACAGTTAAAGCGAAAATTGTTGATAAATATAAACCTGATATAGTTTCAAAATATCCTGGAACATATAAAGAAGAATGTTACATAGTTGTATTTAAGACAAAGAATAAAAAACTTTCGTTTAATGTCTCGGAGTTTTCATATGGAAACTATAAAATTAATGAAAAAGGAATTTTGAAATACAAGGGAAGTAAGATTATAAGTTTCCAATAATTTTTTGTTCTAACTTTCCATGAACTTTATATGTCAAATATTGTCGAAATCAAAAAGCCTCCCCTGTGTAAGGGGAGGTGTTGAGCGAAAGCGAAACGGAGGGGTTGTGAATAAGCGAAACAAACAACAATCCCTCAGTCAACTTCGTTGACAGCTCCCTTTGCACAAGGGAGCCTTTGAAAGTTGCATCTAAACCTTATGTCTCGCAATCGTTAAAAGACATCGCTATCCGGATTATACAGACTTTATATAAATATTGTCGAATGTTGACAAAAGAAAAATCACTATAACCATAATATGTTTTAAATAGAAAGAGGGAATAAAAATGCCGGGAATTGCTAAAA
>JAFWAT010000001.1 GCA_017507525.1 Clostridia bacterium
CTATGGCTTCTGCGAAATGCAGCTTGATATCATTAGCGTGTATCACTTTAGCTTTAATATGCGGTCAAAACGCGTCATTGAAAAACTGGGGTTTACCTATAACGGCATTATGCCTCAGGCACGGCTACTCTATGACGGCAGAGTGGTGGATGATATTTGCTATAGTATGACAAAAGAAGAATTTTTAGAAAAGCAATAAAAAACAGCAGCTTAAGCTGCTGTTTTTTTATTGCTTTTACCCGTCAATTAAACTTTTCATATTATAAAATCCTGCCGGTTTACCTGCCATAAAGATGGCGGCTTTGACCGCACCGGAAGCAAACACCTCACGGGAGGCTGCACTGTGGTGCAGTTCAATCACTTCGTTTTCACCGGCAAAGATGACGGTATGCTCACCCACAATGGTACCGCCGCGGATCGCGTGAATACCAATTTCATTTTTATCACGCTTTTTGCGAACGCTGTGGCGATCGTAAACATAGTGCCCGGCACCGTCCAGCTCCTCGTTAATGGCATCTGCAATGGCAAGTGCCGTGCCGCTGGGAGCATCCAGCTTTTGATTATGATGCCGTTCTACGATTTCAATGTCAAAGCTATCACCCAAAAAGGCAGTTGCTTTTTTGGCAAGCTCACAAATCAGGTTTACACCCAGTGACATATTGGCAGAGAAGAACACGGGAATATTTTCTGCCGCCAGAGTGAGCCGGTCCTTTTGTTCTTTGTTAAGACCTGTGGTAGCAACCACAACGGGGACTTTTTTGCTTTCTGCATAATCCATCAAATTATCAAAATTTGCAGGGTTGGAAAAATCAATAATAACATCCGGTGCATTGGTGATTGACTGAAAGTCAGGATAAACAGGAAAGCCTGCTGTGCTCTCAGTGTTTAAATCCACACCGCAGAGAATTTCTGCCCCGTCAGTTTCTGAAACCAGGCGGGTAATGGCCTTTCCCATTCTGCCGTTTGCACCGCAGAGTAAAATTTTTGTCATCGGTAATCGCTCCTTTTAGAGGATTAAATCAAATTGTGCTTTTTAAGAACCTGCTTTAAGGTTGCCAGATTGCTCTCGGTCATGTCGCACAGTGGCAAACGCAGGTTGCCTACGTTCATACCCATCAGGTTCAGTGCTGTTTTAGCGGGGATGGGGTTTACTTCAATAAACAGAGCCTTAATCAGGTCTAACAGCTCAAGCTGCAGCTTCAATGCGCCCTCTGTGTCGCCCTCTAAATACTTTGCACACATATCATGAGTTTCTTTGGGCATAACGTTTGCTAAAACTGAGATGCAACCTTTGCCCCCCAGACTCATGATTGGCACGTTTAAGTCATCATTACCGGAATATATAGCCAGTTCAGGGCATTCAGCAGCAAGCTGCACGGCATAAGACATATCCCCGCTGGCTTCCTTAAAGCCAACAATATTTTCGACTTTTGCCAGTTCTTTTGCGGAGGCAATGTCAATCTTTAAGCCGGTGCGGCTGGGAACATTATATAAAATAATCGGAATATTAACAGCATTTGCAATGGCTTTATAATGTAGCACTAAGCCTTTCTGACTTGCTTTGTTATAATAAGGTGTTACCAATAAAAGACCGTCTACACCCAGCTTTTCTGCATTTTTTGCAAGTTCAATGCCGTGAGCGGTATCGTTACTGCCGGTGCCGGCAATAACCGGAATTCTGCCGTTTACTCTCTCTACAGCAAAACCGATAACAGAAAGATGTTCACTATCGGGCATGGTGGAGGCTTCGCCGGTGGTACCGCAGATGATCAGTGCATCGGTTTTATTTTCAATCTGGAAGTCAATCAGCTTGCCCAGAGCATCAAAATCCACACCGTTTCCATTAAAGGGTGTAACCAGGGCAACGCCGGAGCCTGTAAAAATTGTTTTCTTACTCATAGCTATCTTCCTTTCAAAAGTTTAGCGGGTAATTTCGCCGTTTTCCCACATTTCAATTAATTTGCATGCAATCTGAACAGCATTGGTTGCTGCACCTTTTCTGATGTTGTCGGCAACGACCCAGAGGTTTACACCGTTTTCAATACTTTCATCACGACGGATTCTACCAACAAAGGTTTCATTTTTGCCCTTAGCGGTAATTGCCATGGGGTATACTGCGTTTGCAGGGTCATCCTGCAGAACAAGACCCGGAGCATCTGCTAAAACCTGCTTGAGTTCTTCCACATCAAAGGGTTTATCAAGCTCAACGTTAATCGATTCGCTGTGGCAGTCAAAAACAGGTACACGAACGGTGGTTGCGGTAATACGCAGAGAATCGTCACCTAAGATTTTCTTGGTTTCGTTCACCATTTTCATTTCTTCTTTGGTGTAGCCGTTGTCTAAAAATACATCAATCTGGGGCAGGCAGTTGTTAAAAATGGGATGGTTAAACTTCTTAGGAGCTTCACCCTTAATGCCGTTTTCCAGGTCGCTATAGCCACCCATGCCGGCACCGGAAACTGCCTGATAGGTTGAGTAAATAATACGACGGATGCCGTAAGCCAGCTGAAGAGGACGCAGAGCAACCATTGCCTGAATGGTAGAGCAGTTGGGGTTAGCAATGATGCCGTTATGCCATTTGATATCTTCCGGGTTAACTTCGGGGACAACCAAAGGCACTTTGGGGTCCATTCTAAAAGCGCTGGAGTTGTCAATCACGACAACACCCTTGCTCGCTGCAATGGGAGAGAATTTTTCGCTGGTGCTTCCACCGGCGGAGAACAGAGCAATGTCAATGTCTTTATCAAAAGACTGCTCGGTGAGTTCTTCAATCACATGGTCCTTACCCATAAATTTAATGGTCTGACCGGCTGAACGGGCAGATGCCATTAAATAGTAATTTTCAACAGGCAGATTCATTTCTTCTAAAACCTTTAAAAAGGTTCTGCCTACCATACCGGTAGCACCTACCACCGCAATGTTGTATTTTTTCATGTCTTTCCAACTCCGTTTCTGATGCCACAGGGGCATACTTTTATTTGTAAAATTTCTTACAGTTAACACACAGTAAAAAAGCCAAACCTCCGCACATGGAGAGTTTGGCTTCTGCATACAAAGCTATGTAGACACATACATATGCTAAAAAGCGATGATAGCTCTCCATCCATTGCGGATGACAGTGGTGCGGCTGTTAACCGAACCCCCAGGAAAAATGCGGGCGGAACCGCACAACCTTCGGCGCTTTTCCCCTTTCACTGTGACATCAAGCAAATTTCCGCATTCTCTTTCACAGTTACTGATAGAAAAACGCACCTCTATCTACTATATTATAGTACCATGGATTGTATTTGTTGTCAATCTTTTTTTCGCTTTTTTTCGTCACTTGTGGCGCAACGCAAAAAACTATTGACATTTCTTCTTAGATTTGATACAATATATAAGGAAAATTTAAGGGCTTTTAGCTCAGTTGGTTAGAGCAACCGGCTCATAACCGGTCGGTCCGGGGTTCGAGTCCCTGAAGGCCCACCAAAAATCGACAAGGTTCGTCAGAATCTTGTCGATTTTACTTATTACCTATTCACTATTCACTTTTCCCTTAAAAGCCTTGTCGATTTTTGGAAAGTAATAGATAATAGTGAATAAGGAAGAAGTTAAGGTGGATTTTCTTACGCAAAGCTTATTTTTATATGCATCCATTATGAACGAGAGAGCCATTGAGTATATTAGGAGAACATATATGAGTATTTTAAACGCAGAAAACATATCCCACAGCTTTGGCGGCAGGCAGATTTTAGAAGATGCCAGCTTTCGCCTTTTAAAGGGAGAGCATATTGGCCTAATCGGTGCCAATGGTGAGGGAAAGTCTACTTTTTTGAAAATCATCACCGGGGAGATTTCTCCGGAAAACGGCACGGTTGAATGGTGCCGGCATATTACCTATGGTTACTTAGACCAGTATTCTTCTTTAGAAAAAGGAAAAACAATTAGGGATGTCTTACGGGATGCATTTTCTCACCTTTCAAACCTGGAAGCAGAGATGCTTTCTATGTATGACAAAATGGCAGAAGCAACCAATGAGGAAATTGATGCCATGATGGAAGAAGTCGGCGAAATGCAGGAGATTTTGGATTCTGCCGGTTATTACACCATCGACACCAAAATTTCAGAATATGCAAACGGATTGGGACTTGGAGAAATTGGCTTAGACCGCGACGTTACAGAACTTTCGGGCGGTCAGAGGGCAAAGGTTTTGCTGGCAAAGGTGTTGCTTGAAAATCCCATGATTTTAATTTTGGATGAGCCAACAAACTTTCTGGACGAAAACCACATTAACTGGCTGACGGATTTTTTGCAGAACTATGAAAACGCATTTATTCTGGTTTCCCACGATATGCCGTTTTTGACCAAGGTAACCAATGTGATTTATCATCTTGAAAATACCATTTTAACGAGATATAAAGGCACATATGAAGACTTTCTCAGAATGCATGACCTGAAAAAACAACAGGTGGAGCAAGCCTATAAAAAACAGCAGAAAAAGATTGCAGACTTAGAGGACTTTGTAGCCAGAAACAAGGCAAGAGCCGCAACGGCAACCCTGGCACGGTCACGGCAAAAGGAGCTTGACAAAATAGACAGAATTACACTGGCACCTGAAAAAATCAAGCCGGTCTTTTCCTTTCAAGCTGATCGGGCGCCGGGCAGAGTTGTGATTGAGGCGAAAAATCTTGTTATTGGCTACGACGTGCCCTTAACAAAGAAACTTGATATTACCATTGAACGCAACCAAAAGATTGCCATAAAAGGCGTAAACGGCTTGGGCAAATCCACCCTGTTGAAAACCCTTTTAAAGCTGATTCCACCCCTAGAAGGGGAGATTCACCATGACCAGTTTATGAACGTGGGCTATTTTGAGCAGGAGGAAAGCACCTCTGACAAAACGGCGCTGGAAGAGTTTTGGGAGGCGTTTCCGGCGCTGACTAACGCTGAAGTCCGTGGTGCACTGGCAAAATGCGGATTGACAACGGAGCATATTACCACCCAGATGCGGGTGCTCTCCGGTGGTGAAAACGCGAAAGTACGGCTTTGCAAAATTATGCAAAAGCCGGCAAACATTTTGGTGCTTGACGAGCCGACGAATCATTTGGATGTGATGGCAAAGGATGAGCTTGCCAAAGCCATCCGCGAGTTCCGTGGTACGGTGCTGCTTGTGTGCCATGAGAGTGAATTTTACAGCGGTGTTGTAGATGAGGTTTGGGATGTTTCAGGTTGGAGCACAAAAATTATTTAATGTGTGCTTATATAAATAAAATAGGCGATGTAAATTTACACTGAATTTACATCGCCTATTTTATATTTGTTTGGTCGGTGCTGTTTTATCACAGCCCTCGGGGGGTGCGAGAAAATAGTGCAGAACGGACAAATAGTGCAGAACGGACAAACTGAGTCCCGACGCTGTACTCAGGTACAGCAAGTTCGGCGAAGTTTGTTCGTAGCACAAGGCAATTTTATTCAATTCGTTGTAAACGAATTTTTACCTTAGTGACCGTTTAAAGCTGTATTTTTGATTTAAAAAGCTCAGCTTTGTAAGGAGTTATTTGCTTTGTGCGGTCGGTGCTGTTTTATCACAGCCCCACTATTTTGTGCCGAAGATTCTATCACCTGCATCGCCCAGACCCGGAACGATGTAGCAATGCTCATTTAAACCTTCATCCACGTTCGCACAGTAAATATCAACATCCGGATGTGCTTTTGCCAGAGCCTCAATCCCTTCAGGTGCTGCAATCAAGCATAAGAACTTAATTTGCTTACCGCCATAGGATTTGATTTGACTGATGGCATCAATGGCAGAACCGCCTGTTGCAAGCATAGGGTCAACAACAACAATTAAGCGCTTGTCAATGTCTGCCGGTAGCTTGCAGTAATATTCGTGAGGCTGCATGGTTACCTCGTCGCGGTACATACCAATGTGACCGACTTTGGCAGAAGGCACTAAATTCAGCATGCCGTTTACCATGCCGAGACCGGCACGGAGGATGGGCACAACCGCCATTTTTTTACCTTTAATCATTTTCTGTGTTGTCTTTTTTATCGGTGTTTCAATTTCAACATCTTCTAAAGGCAAATCACGCAAGGCTTCATAGCACATTAACATGGTGATTTCCTCTACCAGCTCACGAAATTCCTTATTCGTTGTGGCTGTTTGACGTAAAATGGTGGTTTTGTGCTGAATTAAAGGATGGTCAAAAATAACAACATTTTTCATGGTTTTCTCCTATTCTGCCTTTGCTTTTGATACAATCAGGTTTGTGATAATACCTAAAATCAAAGCACAGGCGATGGATGTAATGGTAATCTGACCAAAGGTCAGGGTCAAACCGCCGATGCCGGCAATCAAGATAACAGAAACCACAAACAGATTTTTATTCTGGTTTAAATCAACCTTTTGAACCATCTTCAAGCCGGATACTGCAATGAAACCGTAAAGCGCCATGCAAACACCGCCCATTACGCAAGAGGGTATGGTGTTAACAAATGCAATAAAGGGTGAGATAAATGCAACCAAAACAGCCAAAATAGCGGCTGTAATAATCGTTCTGATGGATGCGTTTTTAGTAATAGCCACACAGCCTACAGACTCACCATAGGTGGTGTTGGGGCAACCGCCGAAGAAGGCGCCAACGATAGAACCAATACCGTCGCCCAGCAGGGTTCTGTGGAGACCGGGTTCTTCTAACAGGTCTGTTTCAATAATGGAAGAAATATTTTTGTGGTCAGCAATGTGCTCTGCAAATACAACAAACGCAACGGGAATATATGCAACAGCGATGGTGCCGATGTAAGCCGGGTTGATTTCTCCGATTCCCTTAAAAGCGGTCAGGAAGGTAAAATCGGGAACTGCCAAGAAGGTATTTAAGGTTACGCCATTTTCTACAAGCGCTAAAAACGGAGCAACATTTAAAACCTTAATGGCATCAATGTTTGCTATATAACCAATGATGGTCAAAATGCCGGCAAAAGCATAACCGCCCAAAATACCCATAATAAAGGGAATCAGTTTCAAGGTCTTTTTGCCATAGGTTGAGCAGATAATGGTAATGATTAAGGTAACCAGACCGCATAAAACGGCAATTAAGGGAGATGTTGCCACGCCTTCAATGCTGCCTTTGGATAAGTCGCCAACCGCATTGCCGGCAAGACTCATACCGATGATGGCAACAGTAGGACCGATAACAACCGGCGGCATGATTTTGTTCAGCCAGTTAACACCTGCCACTTTAACCAAAAGAGCAATGACAACATACACAAGGCCTGCAAAAATAGCACCGAGAATTATACCCAAAAAGCCCAGAGACATGGAAACGCCGCCGGCAAAGGCAGCAATCATGGAATTGATGAAAGCGAAGGATGAACCTAAGAAAACGGGAGATTTTGCTTTTGTAAAAGCAACATACACCAGTGTACCCAAACCGGCACCAAGCAGGGCAGCCGCAGAACTCATGTTTGCCCCTTCAACAGCACCATTGATGATAACGGGCACAACTAAGGTTGCCGTCATGATAGACAGAAGCTGCTGGATTGCAAAAATAATCAACTGTCCGAATTTGGGTTTGTCTTTGACATTGTAAATTAATTTCATTTTGTCCCCTCCAAAAATTTTAATGATTTGTATTTACACCTATGTTCAAATATACCTTAAAATAAGAGCTTTGTCAATAGATTTTCGTACAAAATGCCCATGATATTGATAAAATATCTTATATTTCTACAAGATACAGTAAGAGGCGGCAGCAAAATGATTTCATTTTGCTGCCGCCTCTTACTCAATTATTTAATATCTTCTACAATGGCTTCCGGTGGAGTGAGAAGCTTTTCCGGATTTTCTAAAAGCCGTTTGAACTTTTTCAAAGCTGTGGCATAATAGTGACCGTCGCAGATTCGCTCGTCGCATACAATGGTAAAGTCAAGCATTCTTCGCTTTTCAATTTCTCCGTCCTCTGTCATACGGCATTCCGTTCTTTTAGCCCCCATGGCAAGGAAAATCGGCAGGTTGCCAAAGTCATACAAATGATGAAAAATCGGCGGCATGCCCAAAGAACCCATGTTGGTAATAAATAAGGAGCCATGGAAGGGACTGAGCTTTGTTAAAAACCGCGGAAGCAAACCGAAATAATCCAGAGATTTTAAAAGCCAGACAACAAATTTTAAAAATACCCCGGGAAAACTAACGAGAATCCGGGCGGCGGTGTCCATGCTGTTTTGGTCGCCTTCCTCTTTATTTAACAATATTGCATCATGTAACAGCTGATAGATAGTATCTAATGTATCATGGGGTGTGGGCGTTATTTTTAAAACCGTTTCAGGGGCATTTAATTTTAGTTCTTTTTTGATTGCCATACAAATTTCAATGTTATTTCTGGCATATACACGCTGACCCCGGATAAAACGATTGATCCCGGGCAGCTCTGCCAAAACCCTGACATAGGCAGCCATAAAAATGTGAATCATGCCGATTCCTTTCATGCCCTCTGATTTTTTTTGACGCAATAATTCTTCGCATTTTGCAATGTTGATGGATGTAGAGAATGTGTTGGCAGCACCTGTGCGATTCGGCATAATAAACGGAGCCACAGCATTCATGGGAATGTCGCTTTTGATTCTTCTGCCCTCTTTTTTGCGCATGAAAAAATCCCCCCTTTTTTCACATAAAACACATTATATCATAAAATTCGACAATAAACAAGAAAAATTTTATGTCAATTTAGTGAGATTTGTTCAATTGTATTACAAAAGCCAAGGCTCCCAATAGTATTTTTACCATTTATTTGTTCAGTGTATGCCCGCTTCAATTATGTATGGGAGGATATTTTCTATCCTCCCAAAACACGTAGTTCTTTATTTCCAATCCTCCCACATGTATTCATAACCCTTGTTGTCGAGCCAGTAGTTGTGGGTAATCGTTGCTTCCAATACCGTTACATAGTACCATTTGTCTTCATAAAGGTCATTGTACGGATTAAATTCAAGTGATTTAACATAACTCTCCAGAGGCTTTCTGCCAAGCA
>JAFWAT010000017.1 GCA_017507525.1 Clostridia bacterium
TTCATTAGGAGGTAATATATAATGTTTAATTTAAGAGATTTTATCAAAAAGGGATTACTGGATGCTGTTGGCAAAATGGCTGATTATCAAGTTATTTTAAATGCCGTTGGTTGGCATGAAAAGGGCGTTTTGAGCGAGGAAAATTTGGCAGAAATTAATGTGCTTATAGAGGCGCAGTATGCAGGAGGAGAAGGGGTAGAGGCGTTAAATGATGCAGAAGAGGTAGGAGCGTTAAATGAGGCAGATAGCATATAATAGAACTGTGCGGACTGAAAAACCCCGATACATAGTGGTGCATACAACGGGGAATCCCAGCAGGGGTGCAGATGCCCGGGCACACTTTGATTACTGGAACAGCAGAGATGTAGGTGCAAGTGCTGATTTTGTGGTAGATGATAAAGAAGCGCTACAGATTAATGATTATAATAAATATTACACCTGGCATTGCGGTGACGGAAAAGGGAAGTACGGCATTACGAACTCAAATTCCATTGGGATTGAAATCTGCGTAAATGCGGATGGAGATTTTGCTAAGGCATTGAAAAATGCCGTTTTGCTTGTTAAAAAGTTACGTAAAGAAGCAGGCATAACAAAAGTTGTCCGGCATTATGATGCCTCACGGAAAAACTGCCCTGCTGAGCTTTCTGATAATAATTGGGAGGGCTGGGGTAAGTTTTTGGAACAGGTGTATGCGGCAGAACCTAGCGAACTCACAGAAGTCAATGACATTGTTTGGGAGCTTGCTTATCGTGGCATTGTTACAAACAAAGAATTGTGGCTTCGTAAACTTAATGAAGATGCAAATGTATATTGGATTATCAGAAAATGCGTTAATTATATCAGGAGGAAGGAAATATGAAGAAAAAGCTTGCGAGTTTAATTGATTTAAAAAGTATTATTACTTTGCTATTGGTGACTACCCTTATTGTTGTTGTGTTTGCAAATCTTACGATTCAGGACGAGGCGATTAAGGCGATATTTATTTCTACCATTTCTTCTTGCTTTACATATTATTTTACCAAAAAGGGACAGTCAGAGAAGACTGAACAAGACGATCGTACGGGGGTGCAGGATTGATGGAAGCATTGTTAGGCGCCGTTGCACCCAGTATTATTACCGGCGTGGTGCTTGCTTATTGGAACAGAAAGCAGAATAAGCAGGATACCCAGCGCAAGACAATTGAAGAAGCAGCTGTCGAGAGTGACATGCTTCGTATTGATCTGGAGGTTGCCACAGCCCAGCTTTCCTACGCAGTGGCAATGGCTGTGAAGCGCGGTCATGCAAATGGGGAGATGGAGGTGGCGATTAGCCGGTATGAAAAGGCAATGGAGAAGTTCAGAAAATTTGAGAGGAAGCAAGTGGCAATTAACGGAAACGAGCAATGAGCGGCGTAAATAGATATTGACAAGAGGAAACCATCATGCTATAATAAGCATGATGGCTCATGGGGGTATAGCGCAGTTGGGAGCGCGTTTGACTGGCAGTCAAAAGGTCAGGGGTTCGACTCCCCTTATCTCCACCACGTCAGAGCAAAGTGCGTTTGACTCCGTTTCCACCTTTCGGTGAAAACATCCGTCCACTTCCTTGCTCTTCCTTCTCCCCAAAAACCCAACGGCTTTTCGGGGACCCCGGAAGTCCTATTAAAGAAAGTTTGGATATTAAAGCATTTGCTCCACCAAAAAGAAACGACAAGCTTTTGCAAAAGCTTGTCGTTTCTTTTTGTATTTTCATCATTTTGTGTTTTTCTAAAAAATCAATCCCGCCAAAAATGCTGCCACGCAGGCACCGGTAGCAACAGTAATAAGGGAACGTTTGCAAAGTGCTAACACGATTGCGGCAAGGAGTGCAAAAGCGGCGCAGATTGGATTTTTGCCGTCATAAAGCATATGAGGTAGGGTCATGGCAGCCAAAACAGCGTAGGGGATATAGGCAAAGAAATATTGCAGAAACGAAGACTTTACCTTGTTTCGGCACAGGGTAAAGGGCAGTGCACGAATCAAGTAGGTGACAACCGCCATAACAATTAGGTACCAAGCTGTTTTCATGCAGACCGCCTCCTGACTGACAGCATTGCTGAAACCGAAGCGGCAATGACAGACGATAAGATAACGGCAAAGCCATAGCTGATAAAGGAAAAGAAAGGAACCACACGAAACATAGTGCTGAGCAGTACGGCAAGGATAACTGTCAGGGAGACATCTCGGGACTTTTTCATCGCCGGGACGATAATTGCGACAAACATGCCGTAAAGAGCCATGCCGAGGGCGGTTGTTACAGCTACAGGTAGAATCGTGCCGGCGGAGGCACCAATAAGGGTACCCGCCGCCCAACCGATATAGGGAATGATGGCTAAACCGTACATATATCGGGTATTAACATTGTCTCTTGATGTGGCGACAGCATAAATTTCATCGGTGATAAAAGCACCTAAAAACAGCCGTTTTCCTGTGGTAAAGCTTGCATCCAGCCGCTGAGAGAGGGAAATTGCCATGAGGGCATAGCGGAGGTTAATGACAAGCTGCACAAGCGCAATTTCAAAAAGCGTGCCGCCTGCTGCGATGATTGTAATGCCGGCAGCTTGACCGGCAGAGGTTAGATTTGTCATAGACATAAGCAGGGCTGTAATGATATGAAGCCCACCGCTAACTGCGGCAATGCCGATGCCGATGGAGACGGAGAGGTATCCTAAGCCTATGGGGATGCCGTCTTTTAAGCCTTGTTTAAAAAGAGGTTTACTGTTCATGTATTTCATCCTTTTTAAAACATCTTTTTAATTGTATCATAAAATGAAAACCCACCCAGTGGGTGGGTTTGTGTCATCTAATTTCACCGGCCTTTTTCAAAGCAATTTTCACAATTACCGGGCCAACAAGTTCGTAGATTAAGGTTGCACATAAGATGACCGCCCGAATGGTTGCGCCATACTCAGGGACAACAGTGGTGGCTACCAAGGAAAGACCAATGGCAACACCTGCCTGAGGCAGCAATGTAAAGCCGAGGTACTGAACAACTTTTTTTTCAGATTTCATAATCAGTGCCCCTAATGTTGCACCGCCAATTTTGCCGGCAACACGGAAGAGCAGATAGATAATACCAATTAAACCAATACTTGCTAGAATGGTTACATCAAGCTCTGCACCGGAAACGACAAAGAACATTAAGTAAATAGGCGGCGTTATGGCTTCTGATACCTGCATGACTTCGTTACTTTCATGACTTAGGTTAACAAAAACGCCACCTAACGCCATGCAAAGCAGCAATGAGGAAAAGCCTGTCAGCTCTGCAATGGCAATGCCCAAAAACAGGGTGCCAATGACAATGCTTAGCCGGTTTCCCGGCTTTTTGAAAAAGCGCAAAGGAATTTGCATTAAAATGCCCAGCAGAGCACCAACGCCTAAAGCACCGACAATTTCGATGACCGGTTTTATAATGCTTGATAAAAAGCTTGTATCACTTTTTCCGGTAATCATCCCGGCAATGGCAACGCAGATGCCAAAAGCCATCAGTGCAATGGCATCATCAACAGCCACAACGGTGAGGAGTGTACTGGTGACAGGACCTTTAGCCTTATACTGGTTGACAACCATAATGGTAGCAGCTGGTGCAGTTGCGGCAGCAATTGCTGCCAAAACCAGGGAGAAGGACACATCCTGCCCAATGGCAACCAAACCTAAAAAGACAAGCAGGACAGCAGCTAAGGCTTCAAAAACGGCAATAATGATAGGCGCTATGCCGATTTTCTTTAAATAGCTCAATTTAAATTCACTACCGATAGAAAAAGCAATAAAGCCCAGTGCGACTTCAGAAATGATGCCAAGGTGCTCTACAATGTCTTTTGGTACAAGTTTCAGGCAGCAGGGACCGATGATGAGGCCTGCAATCAGGTAACCCGTTACGTTAGGCAGCTTAATCAGTTTCACCAGTCTGCCGCATAAAATACCGGAGAAAATGATGATGGCTACATACCACAATATACTCATTTGCATTTTTTATTTCACCAATCCTTCAACAGAATTAATTGGAAGCGTGAACAAAATGCCAGTGTTGGGGTTTGACAGTCCTCCGGTTACACGGTTGATAATCTCTTTTGCGGTATCAATTTGCTCGTCTTTTAAAACCGTAAAAATGGTTTTGCTTTCTACGCGGTCAGGGTTTAAAACCTTTCTGAGAATACCAAACAAGGGCACATCCTCTTCGGAATTCAACAGGGTTGTTGCCATACCGGTGCTGTTTAAAATGGTTGCACCGGAAATGCCGCCAGAGGCCATTTGTGTCATTAGTTCCTCTAAAACTTCAACTTTGTTTAAAACTAAAACTAAAAGTTGCATAGTCATCTACCTCTTATGTTTTTTATTATTTTTCAGGCGGACGCTTGCAGCGCCGTCTGCTTTATAATCGAATCTGTCACTTTGCTTTAGCTCATTGTCAGGAAAAGCTCCTGTAGTGCTTTAGTTGCGACTTTAATTAAATTTGAGCCACTGTAAAGGCGCCCAACTGTTATCGGTGTTATTTTTGTTTTAAGCGAATGTTTAAAAGTCTGACGACCAGAGGGCTCAGCACGATGTTTGTGCCAAGCTCAACTAGAAAGTTTGCACCCACCAGACCAAAAATGATGTAGTGACCAACGCCACCGCCTAAATTTGCGGCCACTGCCCATTGAGAAACTGTATCCATAAAGAACAAGAGACATCCCAGTAAAAATACGCCGGTATTTGCTACGGGACAGACAATAGCAGACACAGCAACAGCCAAATAGCGGTTGCATTTTTTCAGCAAATTGTAGGCAAGCCCTGCCAACAGTCCGCAAAGGATACCCTTTGCCAAAACCGTGATGATGGTTCCCGGGATGTTAACAGCTAAAAACGCCCCTGCATCACCACTTGCCAATACTGCAATGCCGAATACCAATCCAAGCCAGGTGCTGATTTTTGTGCCACAGGTTGCTGCACCAATAACGATAGGAATCAGTACCAGCGAGATAGAGAAGGGGCCTAAGCGAATGAAGGAGCCCATCATCTGCAGCAGAAACACAAGTGCAGTTAACACCGCCCCGAGCACCAAGGTCTTAGTTGACATTCTTTTTTTTGTTGTTTCCATAAAAATTCCTCCTTGCTGTCGCCCGCACACGCGGTGCAACGCAAATTTAATTTATATCTTCCCAAAAGGGCAGACAACACAATTATTTATTTTTGTTATAGATAATATTTAAACCTTTTAGCACTAAGTCTCTGTCTACGGTGATGTCATGCTTGCAATGTGCCAGAATTGTTTGCGCAAGGCCGCCGGTAGCATAGACTTTGTAGGCTTCGCCGGCAGCTTCAAAAAAACGATCAATCATGCCGTCTATCATGCTGGCGTTGCCAAACACAACGCCGGAACGCATGCAGTCTACCGTGTTTTTCCCCACAACCGAAGCCGGTGCTTCCAGACTGATTTGGGGAAGCTGCGCCGTACCGCTTGCCAAAGCCTTCAAACCGATGTTGACACCGGGGATGATGGAGGCACCGCAAAACGTGCCGGTTTTATCCATCATCAGAATCTTTGTTGCGGTTCCCATATCAATAATCAGTGAAGGGCTGCCGTAAATATAATGCGTTGCCACACAGGCACAGATTAAA
>JAFWAT010000018.1 GCA_017507525.1 Clostridia bacterium
ACTATACTTATCCTTACCCGCTAGTTTCCAAGCGGTTCTGTCGGTAAGAGTTATTACGTCTCCGTTATCTAAAGCAATCGCAACGTTATGACCTTTCAAAACCTTCTTTTTGACATATGACATTATCTCATGCATTTGAATGTTTGGGTCACCGCTATGAACAACCTGCTCGTCCGCCTGCACATACCGTTTCCCATCCGGCAAGGTCTCAATACTGCTTTTAACCTCTCCGCTAGCCCCCTCACTCTGTGGCCCCCTCTTTGCCGAGTTCTCAAGCACAGTTTGATATACCGCTTTTACCTCCGAAAAGTCTTTTACCAGTTCTCTGACCTCTCGGGTTTCTCCACCAAAGTATTCTGAAAACACCTTGCAGATTCTGTCAACGATTTCATCAATCTTATCCATAATCCGCTGTGCAAGATTTCTGTCAGCCTTCGCAATCCGGGTAATGGTATTAGGGTCGCGCATAACCTCAGAGCATAGGTCAGCCATAGTTTCTTCTAAAACGTGCTCATAAAGCTCTACATCCGACATGCCGCTATAGTCCTTACCGATAGCATCATAGGCGGCAAGCAACTCCTGCTTATACCGGTTGAACTTCTCAAGATTCATATCGCTGTTCACAATCTGCCGCAAAAGCGAAAACGCCCCGGGGTCATTCACCTTAAGGTCATGAATCAACTCGTGAGAAATGGTTGCCAGCACCGGCTCGTCACTCATTTGATTGACATAAATTGTCCTTGTCTCCGGGTCATAATAGCCGTTTAAACCATCTTGGGCGGAATATTCAGCGAACTTAACACCATAAGCAGAAGACAAAATATCCGCCACAGCCTTCACACTCCCCAGCTTTCCCCGCCTCTCCGCCTCCAAGGCGCCTTCCCCTAAATTTTGGCTCCCCTGTGCAAGGGGAGCTGTCAGCGCAGCTGACTGAGGGGTTGTCTCATTCACAACAGCTGACTGAGGGAGAGAAGAAAAATCCCCATCCCCCAAAATATTATTGTTGCTATTTTCCGCATTTTGTGGTATACTATTTATAGATGGACTTAATGCCATTTCGGCTGCGGAGGCTACTGGAGCATCGTCGGTATCCGAAATTGGTGTTAAGTCCATTTCATTTATAACTTTATGCGTCCTATAGTTATTGTTTCCTTGTGGGAAAACCTCTACATCAAATGTAACAACATAATCTGTTCCGTTAATAGATACCGGCGTTTCAAAATAATCAAAACGCACGGTATTTTTTTCTTTTCCTTTGGGGCTATAATCGCCACTGCCAACATACTCACCATTGGCAATTACCTTTTCAATATCTTCTAAAACCGCTAGTTTCTCAGCACTTAAATGCGGGTCAGAAACGACTTTTCTCACAGCTCTTTTTCCAACAGAAACTACATACGGCTCTCCGTCCATCGTCATACCTTGAACCGCTACCTGCCTTTGTCCGCCCTGCGCATCAAAAATTTGCTCAAACGTTCTTCTGACCCAAGACTTTGAAACCTCTTTCGTTTCTGTATTGGTAGCTGCTATTATGGTCTGCTGAGCAGTCTTTACAAACTGCTCGGGTATCACCTGCCGTCCCCGCTCCGTTTTCACCTGTGTAGGAACAATTCCCCGGACACAAAAACAGCCGGGCATATCTCTATGCCCGGCCTCTTTTACTTTTATCTGTCTGAATAGAAAGCAAAAGATTTAATTATGAGTGATTTTTATGAGTCATCACGAATCTTTAACAGCTTTTTCTGCCATTTCAATCGCTTTTGTTACCATGTTGCCGCAGTCACGTGAGGACACATTGCCCCAGCCGCCATCTTGTTTAACCGTTTCATAAACGCCAAGCTCTTTGGCGATTTCCTCTTTTAACTGTCTTGACATCATCGAACGTTTACTCACTTTTAACACTCCTTAGCTTATCTGATGCCTTTTTTGTTAAACCAATCATCTAACCGCATAAAGGCTATAAGCTTTTTTGCAGCCAAATCATTTGACTACACTCATAGTATAAATCAATTCCTCAAAAATAAAACAGCCAATTTTTTGAAATTTTTAAACTGTTAAAATCCCGCTTTCTGATTCAATCAACATTAAAATTGTCTCCTCCTGTCCGGTTTGTGCATTAACATAAATCAAAAAATGATTGTCTTTATATTTTCCTTTAAATTCATAACATAAAACTTCCCGCATACTTTCCTGCGGAATAAGCGCAAGTCCGGTTTCCTCCACAATCAAATGGCTGCTAACCGCTTGTTTTGCTTCTTCTATAGTTAGCATTTCCTCTGGTATTTCTCGCGCTTTATGACTCATTAAATATCCCTTTGCCTCGTAGCCAACCACCTCACCGTTATCCAGCGCAACTTTCACTTTAATTAAGTCTGAATATAAGGTAACTTCCCCATGCAAAGCAGCAAAATTAAGGGTCGCCACGTTGTCACTTTCCTCATAATAACTGCTTTCCACATAAAATATGCCCTGTCGCCGCAAAAATTCACGGGCTTTTTCCGTTGCCTCTGCAACGCTCAGTGCCTTCTCCGTAACACTGCGGTTATCCAGCATATACAAAACATACCCGCCCCGTTTTGTAACGCTGATATTCACAGTTCGCTTCTCGTCTAATTGACCCACAAAATTATAGGCAGGCAAGGTTCCGCCACCCTCATCTGAAAAGGCAAGCCGCTGACCGCGCTCGCTTCCTAAAAAATCAGCTGCCACCTTATGAGCTTCCTCCCTGCTGTACTCAGGTCTTCCCTCCAGCATAACCGGACGCAAAGTCTCAATATGCTCAGAAAAAGGACCGTCATAAATCAATGAGGGATAATTCTGAAATGATTTTTCAATGCTCTCCATGCCCGAATCAAAGCTGATTTCATTTGACGCATACGCCGCCATAATTGATTTTTTTCCTTCCTCAAAAGAAAGCTGACCGGCATTTAATTGCATTTCGAGGTTCTCTAATTGTCCACTGATTTCCTGAGCATAATCAGAAAGCTTGCCAAGCATTTCATACTCTGACTCGCTAATGACGCCTTCGTTAATAACCTTTGTCGCCAGATAGGAGGTATAATCTCCCACCTGAGATAAAAACTTTGAGGTAGCTGAAAGGTCAGAGCCCGACAACGGCAAAAGGGCTAAGTTCGCCTTTGCGGCTGCTGTCTGCATGTAAATTTCTGATGAAATTGCTGACATCTGCGCCGGTCCTGAAGCCAACATGGATTTTTTTAATAAATAATCTACATCTTTAACATAATCCGTCATTTCATGAAACGCATGTGTATATTGATTGGTAACAACAAGTTCCAAATCATTTGCCCGTTTAAACTGATAAATGCCAACACCTGCCAAAATAGCCAGCGTAACAATGGCAACACAAATTATTACGCCGGTTCGACTTCTTCTTTCGTCCATATAGCTCCCTCCTTTTATTATTTTGCAAAGCGGTGATTCCCGATAACCCGCACAACCTCTCTTGAGAATATCCACCGGCTTGTGGCCTTTCTCGGGTTATAATAATACACCGCGCCGTTGGACGGATCCCAACCGTTCATAGCATCGCGACAAGCCTTATATACGGTGCTGTTTTCCGCTATTGGCACATGAATCTGCCCGTCTATTGTAGCTGTAAACGCCCGGGGCTGATAAATCACACCGGCAATAGTGTTGGGAAAAGACGGATGGCTGACCCTGTTAAGAATGACTGCTGCAACAGCAACCTGTCCCTCATAAGTTTCTCCTCTGGCCTCTCCGTTTACACACCTGGCAAGAAGTTGTATATCGCTTGATGTTCTGCTTGCAGCATACCCTTTCGGAGTTAAAACTGTGCCATTGCTGTAATAGACCGCACACATAACAAACAAGAAAATAAAACCGAGCGCAAGGGTAAAAATTGAATGTTTTTTCATGATAACCTCCTTAACATAAAACAATGCTTCCAATCTTAGTACTTTTTGCTTAGTTTTGGCAATTTTATGAATATTATGCATAGACTTCAAATTTCTTCCGCCAATTTTATTGTCGAATCTGCACAAAAAACATTTTCCAACATTAGGCATTCTATGGAAAATTCTGTTTTTTTCAAGGATTATGTTGCAATTTGTCGAGCTGTTATGGTAAACTAAAAATAGGAAAATGAAAAGGTGGTATAAAAATGGACGCACTTAAGGTTTCGTCAAAGTCGAATCCAAATTCTGTAGCAGGTGCTTTAGCCGGTGTTATCAGAGAAAGCGGTGCAGCAGAAATTCAAGCCATCGGTGCCGGTGCACTGAATCAATCCATCAAGGCAATTGCCATTGCCCGGGGTTTCCTCGCCCCCTCCGGAACAGAGCTTGTTTGCATTCCCTCTTTTGCTGATGTGGAAATTAACGGCGAAGAACGGACAGCCATAAAACTTTTAATCGAACCAAGGTAAATGCATAGATAAAAACGCCGGATTCCAAAAGGAATCCGGCGTTTTTTCACCCCTTGAATAAGTTGACAACCTTGCTGGTTTTATGGTACACTATCAAAGGAACTTACAAACAAAATTTTTATTTAGTACTGTTATTTTTTCCAGATACAAAACAAAAAAGGAGTCCTTATGAAAGCAATCGTCATCGGTGGCGGTCTTGCCGGCTGCGAAGCCGCTTGGCAGCTTGCCAAACGTAACATATCTGTTGATTTATACGAAATGAAGCCCCAAAAACGCACCCCGGCTCACACCTTAGATTCCTTGGGCGAGCTGGTCTGCTCTAATTCCCTGCGGGCAGAAGGTCTTGTTAACGGCGCCGGTCTTTTAAAAGAAGAAATGCGGCTGCTTGACTCAGTCATTATGCGCGCAGCTGATGCCTGCCGTGTCCCGGCAGGAGGTGCACTGGCTGTAGACAGAATCTCCTTTTCAGAAACCATAACAAAGCAAATCGCTTCCTGCGAAAAAATCAATATTATCTGCGAAGAAGTCACCGACATCCCTGAGGCTGACTGTGTCATCATCGCCACAGGACCTTTGACGTCTGATGCTCTGTCTGAAAAAATCGGCGCCCTCTGCGGTGACCGTCTCTTTTTCTACGATGCCGCCGCGCCCATCATCACCGCCGATTCCATTGATATGACGAAGGTCTTTCGCAAGGCTCGCTATGATAAAGGCACGGCAGATTATTTAAACTGCCCCATGACAAAGGAAGAATATGATGCGTTTTATAACGCTTTAATTTCTGCCGAAACCGCCCACTTAAAAGACTTTGAGGATGACCGTGTCTTTGAAGGCTGCATGCCCGTTGAAGTCATGGCAAAGCGTGGCGAAAAGGCATTGACTTTCGGCCCCCTAAAACCGGTAGGGCTGGAACACCCCGAAACCGGCAAACGCTACCACGCCGTTGTGCAGCTTCGGCAGGATAACACCGCCGGCACCCTGTATAATTTAGTAGGCTTCCAGACCCATTTAAAATTTGGCGAACAAAAAAGGGTCTTTTCCATGATACCCGGCCTCGAAAATTTAGACATCGTCCGTTACGGCGTGATGCACCGAAACACGTACTTAAACGCAGGATTGCTTGATGCAACCTATGCCTTCCGTGCAAAACCCGGACTCTATTTTGCCGGGCAAATGACAGGCGTTGAAGGATATGTAGAATCTGCCTCCTCAGGCATTGTTGCCGGCATCAACGCCGCACGCTACCTGCTGGGAGAAAAGCCAATCGACTTCCCAACTAAAACCGCCACCGGTGCTCTGGGGCACTACATTGCAGACTTCTGCGGCAAAAACTTCCAGCCAATGAACATTAATTTCGGTATTATTGACTCCTTGCCCCAGCGGGTGCGGAGCAAGCAGGAACGTTACGGCAAAATCTCAGAACGCGCCTTATCCATCATGAAAGGAATAGCAGAAACACTATGATAGCGTTAGATAGATTTAATAAAGAACAAAAAGAAGCCATCCTGACTACCGATGGTCCGCTTTTGATTTTAGCAGGTGCCGGCAGCGGCAAAACCACGGTGGTCGTTAATAAAATTGCTCATATTCTGGACGAAAAGCTTGCCCTGCCCTGGCAGATTCTTGCTATCACCTTTACAAACAAGGCAGCAAACGAAATGAAAGAGCGAATCGAAGCTATGATCGGCGACAACGCCGGCAGCATGTGGATTGGCACCTTCCATTCCCTCTGCATGCGCATCCTTCGCCGGGATATTGATAAACTCGGCACTCATGACAGAGATTTTGTTATCTATGACGCAGCCGACCAAAAAACCTTAATAAAACGGGTTTTAAAAGCCATGAACGTGGATGAAAAAATGCTGTCTGCAAACAGTGTCCTCTATGAAATTTCCACCGCAAAGGATGAGTTGTTAGGCCCCGCCGAATATTTAACCATGAATGACGGAAACTACCGAAAAAAACTTGTTGGCGAAGCCTATCAGCTGTACCAGAAGCAATTGCGAGAATCTAACGCTTTAGACTTTGATGATATCATCATGTCCACCGTGCGTCTGCTTTCTCAGGAGCCGGAGATACTGGCACGTTACCAAAAGCAGTTCCGCTATGTGTTTGTAGATGAGTATCAGGATACCAACAACTCCCAGTCCATGCTGGTTAATCTGCTGGCGCAGGGCTATGAAAATATTTGTGTTGTGGGTGACGATGACCAAAGTATTTATAAATTTCGTGGTGCCAACATCCAGAACATTTTAAACTTTGAAAAGGAATTCCCTGGTGCCAAGGTCATCAAGCTTGAGCAAAACTACCGTTCCACCCAAACCATATTAAACGCCGCTAATGCAGTCATTGCCAATAACCACGGCCGCAAGGGCAAAAATTTATGGACGCAAAACGGTGAAGGCGGTTTAATTGCCCTGTACCGTGCCGATAATGAATATGACGAAGCAGAGTTTATCGCAAATACCATAAAATCCACCATTGGAAACGGTGGAAAATATGCTGACTGTGCTATTTTATACCGCACAAATATCCAGTCCCGTGTGATTGAAACCACCCTCTCCGGCCATGGCATCCCCTACCGTGTCTTAGCCGGGCTTCGGTTCTATGACCGCAAAGAAATCAAAGATGCGCTGGCATACCTGCGTCTGGTCCAAAATCCTCACGATAACATCAGTTTAATCCGTGTGGTCAATGAACCCAGCCGTAAAATCGGTGCCACCAGTTTAGAAAAAATCTCAAAAAGTGCTAACGCAAAAGGCATCAGCATGTTCACCGCTATGGAACAGTCAAGGGGCGATGCAGAGCTTGTGCGCATCGCTGAAAAAGCGCAGGAATTTGTCAACATCATAAAAAAAATCAGAAGCCTCTCTGAAGGCAAAAAGCCGTCCGAAATCGTAGAAACCACGCTGACAGAAAGCGGTTACCGTGCCATGCTGGAAGCGGAAGATTCCATTGAAAACCAAACCCGGCTGGATAACTTAGGCGAGCTTGTCTCTGCTGCTGCCGAGTATGAGCGCAACGAGGAAGAGCCAACCCTGTCCGGCTTTTTAGAGCTTTCTGCA
>JAFWAT010000019.1 GCA_017507525.1 Clostridia bacterium
CGGCGTCCTCGACGGTCTGTCAAAACAGAATATTATTGCAATTTTTCACAAATTGTGTTATACTGTATGTGCAACAATTTTCTAAAAACTTAATAAATATTCCAAGAGGGGATACGCTATGTTAAAAGGCGCATGCTCTTGTTTCTGTGCACCCCTTGAGGAATATTAAGTTGTGTAGAAAATTGTTGCAGATTTTCATGAAACAGAGCCACTGCGCTTTTTGGTGCGTGACTTTGCTTTGGTGAGGTCACGCACTTTTTTATTATAGGGGGCGGATACAAATGTCAAAATACATAGTGGTACAAGTTTTGGAAAAGGAAAAATTCTATGATAACACCATTAGCTATGCAGAAACAATGCAAAACATTATGAATGAACAAGCCGAAGCCGGTTATCGCCTGCATACAGTTTTAAGCAGTGATCAAGTTTCGCGCAACCTCAGCCTTGACGGCAGCATCAGGCCTAAGACAACCATGATATTTGAAAAAATATAGTAAAACGGAGTCGCGAAATCACGACTCCGTTTTACTATTATAAAAACAATCTTGTTCCCATTTAATTATGTTTGTATCTATGTAGTTCCAAATTTTAAGGTAATCCTGCTTGTCACGGATGATGTGATCGTGAAAAGAACGTTGCCAGATTTTCTTTTCATCGTAAAGTATATGAATCTGTTTTGATGCATTCATTTTTAAATATCCCATTGCTTTAGAAATAATTGACCGATGACGTTGTAGGAGCGATTCGTGAATCGCCCCTACAATTTTAGATAGTGTTTGTTTATGATTATGTGTACACAAGGTCACAAAATACGCACCCGGTGCAGAATAATCATATCCTTTTAATCTGGTTGGCTTTCGATTTGGTAAATCTATTCCTTTACCGCTAACAGTCTTTTTATTCATAATCCTTACACATCAGTACACGGATGTAACCCTTGCAGGTTGTAGTAGAATACACATAGAAGCCTCTGCCGTAATAAAACCGGACCAGCGGAAACGCTTTGGAGGCGGTGTGAAGCAGTACCCGTTTAATGCCCATGTTGCGCATTTCTGCATCAAAAACTGCCATGATAGACTTACCGATTCCAAGGTTTTGGTATTCATCACTGACACCAAAACGGGAAAGATAAGCAGTGTGCTCATTAATCTGTTCCATACGAACGCTGCCAACCACCACATCATCAATATAAGCCACATACACATTTTTGTTCAAAATGTCATACTCCACCTGCTCTTTGGTTTCGTGGAGCGCGGCGGTATCTGTGATGCCGGCAACCTCAATATATTTTTTAAATGCCTGTTGTGTAATTTTCATGATACTTTCTGTATCGCCAAGTGTTGCTTTGCGTACGGAAAACATAGAATCGACCCCCCTATTTATTATCGCCCATCAGCATAACCATAACCGCTTTTTGTGCGTGGAGACGGTTTTCTGCTTCATCAAATACGGCAGAATTCGGTCCGTCAATGACCTCGTCGGTTACCTCCATGCCACGGTATGCCGGCAGACAATGAAGGAAGATAGCATCCTTTTTTGCCAGAGAAAAGAGTTCCTGATTTACCTGATAGGGTGAGAAGGATTTGACCTTTTCTGCCTTTTGATCTTCCTGACCCATGCTTACCCAGGTATCGGTATACACAGCATCAGCATCCTTAACAGCCTCTTTTGCATCGGTTGTAATGGTGATTTTAGCGCCGGTGAGCTTGGCATCTTCCATTGCCTGCGCTACAACTGTTTCATCGCAGGCGTATTCTGCCGGGGTGGCAATGGCAATTTCCATACCGGTTTTTGCACAGCCATAAAGTAGTGAATGAGCAATGTTGTTACCATCACCCACATAGGCAACTTTTTTGCCGGCAAGCGCACCGCAATGTTCTTCGATGGTCAAAAGGTCAGCTAAAATCTGGCAGGGATGTAAAAGGTCGGTTAAGCCGTTGATGATGGGGATGCTGCCGTATTTAGCTAAATCCTCAACATCCTCCTGCTTAAAGGTACGAATCATAATACCGTCTAAAAAGCGGGAGAGAACCTTTGCGGTATCATGAATGGTTTCCCCTCTGCCCAGTTGAATATCGTTGGAGCTTAAAAACAGCGCGTTACCGCCTAACTGATACATACCAACCTCAAAGGAAACACGGGTACGGGTTGAGGATTTTGTGAAAATCATACCCAGAGTTTTGCCTTGGAGCAGGTGATGGGGAATGCCTTCTTTTTGTTCTTTTTTTAATTTTGCCGCTAAACTCAGTGCGGTATGAATATCTTCCGGTGTCCAGTCATGTAATGATAATAAATGTTTCATGATTATTCTCCTTTTAAAATATCGGTTAAAACGGCGACAAAGTCGTCAGCATCTTTTTTTGTCAGAATTAAAGGCGGTGCCAGACGCAAAATAGTATCGCCGACAGCGTTAGCAACATAATGTCTGTCAAATAACGCACCCAAAACATTTTTTGCAATGGGTTCGGAAAATTCAACACCGATTAACAGCCCCAGACCTCTAACATCTTGAATCACGGAAAATTCCTTTTTTAAAGCGGTTAATGCATCTTTTAAATAAGCGCCTATGGTTTTGGCGTTTTCCACAAGATTTTCTTCATCAATGGCTTTAAACACAGCTAAGCCGGCAGCAGTTGCCAAAGGATTGCCGCCGAAGGTGCCGCCGTGGTCACCGGGGCTGAAGGCGCAAACAGAGTCTTTTGCACAAAGGGCACCAATGGGCACGCCACCGCCCAAACCTTTTGCCAGAGTGAAAATATCCGGCGTGATACCATAATGCTCATAGCTGAACCATGTTCCGGTTCTGCCCATGCCGGTTTGAACCTCATCGACAATCAAGAGAATTTCTTTTTCACGGCACAGCGCCACAACTTTGTCAACATAATCCTGTGTCGCAGGGCGTACGCCGGATTCACCCTGACAAAGCTCCATCATAATCGCAGCGGTTTTGTCAGTCACAGCAGATGCGAGTGCATCAAAATCATTTAGAGGGACGTGCGAAAAACCAGGAACCAGAGGCTTATATGGCTTTTGATATTTTGCCTGACCGGTTGCTGCAACACAGGCAAGGGTTCTGCCGTGGAAGGAATTGGTCAGGGTAATGATTTCGTTTTTCTCCGGCTGATTTTTCTTGTAAAAATACATTTTTGCAAGCTTAATGGCACCTTCGTTTGCTTCTGCACCGGAGTTGGCAAAAAACACCTTATCTGCAGCAGAGTGCTTAACAATCTGTTCGGCTAAGAGTGCCTGATTTTCAATGTAATACGAGCTGGAGGTGTGGAGCAGCTTGTCCACCTGCTCATGAAGTGCTTTTGTCAGAGTTGGATGACAATGCCCCAAGGCGCTGACGGCAATGCCGGCTAAAAAGTCGGTATATTCCGTGCCATCGGTATCATAAAGATGAATCCCTTTGCCGTGTGTGAAACAAACAGGGGTACGTTTGCCGAAGGTATTCATATAATACTGTTCGTCTAAATTCATAATTGCTTGCAAATCCATGAAAAAATCCTTCCTTTTATATCTTCATCAAAAGTTTTGTTTTATAAATAATATACATAATTATACAACATTATGAATAATTATGCAATAGTTTTTTTAAAAAAATATGAATTCTTCCCCTAAAAAGGGAAAAATTTTCAGAAAAATGTATCATCCTTTTGCATAAGCAGTTTTTTTATGCACAAAATAAAGCCGAGGCACATGCCTTGAATAAAATTTTAAAGGAGAACATTTTATTATGAATAGCAACAAAAAAGTTGTTCCTGAAGCAAAAAGTGCTCTGGATAAGTTTAAGATGGAAGTCGCAAACGAAGTAGGCGTTAACTTAAAGGAAGGCTACAACGGCGATATCACTGCTAGAGAAGCAGGCTCCATCGGTGGCCAGATGGTTAAGAAGATGGTTGAAGCTTACGAAAACAGCATTAAATAAGTAAGCCTAAATGCGGTATAGCAGGTGCTGCTGTGCCGAAAAAAGGCAGAGCTTCTCAATCCTATCAGGTTCGGTAAGCTCTGCCTTTTTGTTGTGCATATGTAAGCTTATAGAATCTTATGTATCCGGCTAGGCGCGAGGGTGTGCCTTTTTATAAACATCTTTTAAGCGGCTGCCAACTAAGCGTGCATACACCTGTGTGCTGGAAATATCTGCATGACCAAGCATGGATTGAATGGAACGCAGGTCTGCACCGTTTTCTAAAAGGTGTGCCGCAAATGAGTGCCGCAGGGTATGAGGTGTGATGGGGCTTTTGATTCCCGCTGAAGCGGCATACTGCTTTAAAAGCTTCCAAAAACCCTGACGGGACATGCGCTGACCTAAAAGATTTAAAAACAGTGCCTTTTCTTCTTTTGTTTTAATGAGCAAGGGGCGTGCTGTTTTTATATAATCTGTTAACGCTCCGGTACAAATCTTGCCAATGGGAATAATCCGCTCATGACCGTCGTGGTTGCAATGGATAAAACCCATATCCAGATTGACATCTTCAAGATTTAATTCTACCATCTCAGTTACCCGAATGCCCGTTGCATATAAAAGCTCCAGCATAGCCTTGTCCCGAAAGCCCTTCAGGTCTGTGGCAACCGGTTGCTCGAGTAAATGCTCAATTTCATCAGGGGTTAAAATATAGGGTAGCTTCTTTTTAATTTTAGGTGCTTTGGCATTTTCAGCAGGGTTTGTTTCCACTAGATTTTTTTGCATCATAAATGCATAAAAATTTTTGAGAGTAGCAAGGCAACGTGAAATGGTTGTGTTGGCCCTGCCTTTTTTCTGAAGCGTCTGCAAAAAATTCTGAATCGTGCTTGTGGAAACATCGGCAAAAGAGACAGCATTTTTCTCGGTGAAAGCCAAAAACAGTTGCATATCGTGTTCATAAGAAGCTAATGTGTTTTTTGTCAGCTTCTTTTCTTTATCTAAATATCGGATAAAGTCTTTCACTAAATCTGACATGTATAAGCTCGATCCTTTCTCGGCTAAACGGTTGCATCGTCAGGAAAGATACAATCCTGAAATCAAACGAATCAGCAATGGTTCGATATACGCCTGCAGCAATGTGGCCATGGTTGCCAGTATAAAGAAAGCAGCCAGAGCCGCCAATAGGCGCAATATCATTTTTTTTAATTCCTGTTTTTCGTGTATAATGGAAACAGAATATCTCAGGCAAAAGGCACAGACGCCCAAATAACAAGGAATCAATAACAGATAGTGAGGCAACATGCCCAGTAAAAAAAACAATGCTGCACGGATTCCGTAAAGCCTGAACATAAAAAACAGGGTAAACGAATGCATAAAACCCTTCACCGCAGCAAAGACAGCAATAAAGGGGGCGCCGATTACCATGACGGAGAAGAAAAACAAGAACCCGAAATTTCTCAGGTTCGAAAGGATTCCGGAACGGAAAATTGCCACAGAGTCAGCACCGCTTTCTTTCATGTTCCGGAAAAAATCTTCTAAATATAAAAGCAGTTCCTTGCAGGAAAGCTCCGGCAGGGTAAAGGCAAAGACGGCGGCAATAATGCCGCCGATTGTAAATGAAGCCAAAATGCTAATATAAAATTTAATATTTTTTGTTATGTAGAATAACCAGGATTTTGGCAACTGCACTTTTTTTCTCAAGTTACATCCCTCTTTCTTATCACGGGTTTGGACAATCCTTACTATAACCTATGATAAAACACGAGGAAAAATAACCATGCTGCCTGTTTTAGCGTAAAATATTTTGTTCGCGGTTAGGACCAACGCCAACCATGATGACCTTTGCACCGCAAAGCTCTTCAATGCGTTTTACATAATTTTTAACATTCTCCGGCAAAGCATCAAAACTGCGAACGCCGGTGATATCTTCATCCCAACCGGGGAGTGTTTCATAAACAGGTTCACATTTTGCCAGGTCAGCAAGGCTTGCAGGGAAATCGGTAATGATTTCGTCGCCCTTTTTGTAGCCTGTGCAGATTTGCAAATCCCCAAGACCGGTTAAGGTGTCAAGCTTGTTTAAAGCGATGCCGGTTAAACCGCTGGTGCGAACGCCAAAGCGACCGATAACGGCATCGAACCAACCGCAACGACGGGGACGACCTGTGGTAGCACCAAATTCGTTACCAATCTGTCTGATCTTTTCGCCGGTTTCATTTTCAAGCTCTGTGGGGAAAGGACCTTTACCAACACGGGTGGTGTATGCCTTCATAACACCTACGCACTCATCAATCAATGTAGGACCGATGCCGGTACCAACACAAACACCGCCGGAGATGGGGTGAGAGGAGGTAACATAGGGGTATGTACCCAAATCAAGATCCAAAAGCGTTCCCTGTGCACCTTCAAACAGCACCTTTTTGCCTGCTTTTACCGCTTCGTAAAGCATAGGCGTAGTATCAGCCGCATAGGGGCGCAGGCGCTCAGCATAACCTAAATATTCTTTGATGAAGCTGTCAGCAGACAGTGCTTCGCCGCCAAACACTTTTGTAATCAGCTTGTTTTTATAGTCTGTGTTTTCTCTTGCTTTTTCTTCAAAAATGACAGGATCTAAAAGGTCGCAAAGACGAATGCCGATGCGTTCAGCTTTGTCCATATAGCAAGGACCGATACCCTTTTTTGTAGTACCAATATCAGACTTGCCTCTTGCCTGTTCCATTAAGCCATCCAGCAGGATGTGATAGGGCATAATGATGTGTGCACGCAGGTCAATTTTTAACATATCGGTGGAAACACCCTGAGCTTTTAACATATCCAGTTCTTCCAACAAAACACCGGGGTCAACCACAACGCCGTTACCGATGATGTTTAAGGTTTCCGGATTTAAAATGCCGGAGGGAACCAGATGCAATTTGTATTGCTTTCCGTCAGCTTCAACGGTATGACCTGCGTTGTTACCGCCCTGAGAGCGAACAACCACTTCAGACTGCTGTGCTAAAATATCGATGATTTTGCCTTTTCCTTCGTCGCCCCATTGAGCGCCGATCACAACTTTTGTTGCCATATGCAACCATCCTTCCTAAAATCTGTGGCAGCTTTTGCCGCAAATGTATTATCAAAACACTACCTTATTATTATAACGAAGTTTTATGTAAATTGCAAGGGGATATTCTCATAAAAACCGGAATTTTCTTTAGATTTGCTTGACACGGCAAGCTTTTATCCGATACAATAAAGATATTACAGCAAAAAAAGGATGAGAGAAATGTATTATATTTTTGATATGGACGGGGTTTTGGTGCGTTCCGCATCGGTGACGATTCACGCTGCACAGCTGATTTTAGAAGAATATGGCGTCACGGCGGAGCCTTGCGAATTTGCTCCTTTTATTGGTGCGGGAGAGGCGCGGTTTATCGGCGGTGTGGCAGAAGCCCACGGCATTCCCTATGAGCCTGTTATGAAAGACAAGCTCAATAAAAAATATGCCGAAATTGTAGGGGATGAGTTACCGCCCTATCCGAGCGGCAAAATGATTTTAGAAACGCTGAGAGAACAAGGCGTTAAATTTGCCTTGGCTTCCAGTGCCGATATGATTAAAATTGAAGCCAATTTAGGGGCGGCAGGCATACCCCTTGACTGGTTCTGCGCGATTGCCTCAGGCGAGGATGCCGAGCGCAAAAAACCGGCACCGGATATTTTTCTTGCTGCTGCGAAACGGATGGGAGCGGCGCCTTGCGATTGCCTTGTGGTGGAGGATGCCATTAACGGCATTGAAGCGGCACGGGCAGCGGGGATGAAAGTTGTGACCATTACCTCTTATTTTGACAGAGAAACCCTTGAGGAGCATAAGCCAGATGCTGTGATTGATGATTTGATGGAGCTACTTGATTTGCAAATCTTCTAGAATGGGGAGTAGGCTGTGGTGGTTGATTTGCCAAAGCGAAAGCCTACAAGGTTAAAAGCATATGATTACAGTTCACAAGGTGCGTATTTTGTGACGGTATGTACGCATAATCATAAACAAACACTATCTAAAATTGTAGGGGCGATTCGTGAATCGCCCCTACAACGTCATCGGTCAATTATTTCTAACGCAATGGGATATTTAAAAATGAATGCATCAAAACAGATTCATATACTTTACGATGAAAAGAAAATCTGGCAGCGTTCTTTTCACGACCACATCATCCGCAACGAGCAGGATTATTAAAAGATATGGCATTACATAGACACAAACGTAAGCAAGTGGGAGCAGGATTGTTTTTATGTAAAAGAAAAGGAGTAGCATTTCTGCTACTCCTTATTTTATTAATATTTGGGTCTTTCCTGATAGTGTGTATGCAGGAGTTTGTGTGACTTGTGACCGCAGGGCTCACCGAGATATTCTTCATATAATTTCTTGATGTAGGGATTCTCGTGAGATTTTCTGAGGCCGGCAGCCTTATCTTCAGCATACAGAGCCTTAGCACGTTCTGCCTTTAAGTCAATTTCAGCAGCAACTTTTGCAGGCTGAATCGGCTGACCGCCACCGGTTACGCATCCGCCGGGGCAGCCCATGATTTCGATGAAATGGTAATCTGCCTTTCCTTCGCGAATATTATTTAAGAGTTTTCTTGCATTACCCAGACCGTGAGCAACAGCAACCTTAACATCCATATCAGCAATTTTAACAGCTGCTTCTTTAATGCCTTCAGTACCGCGAACTTCTGTGTAATCCAGCTTGTCTAAAGACTTTCCGGTTAATACATCAGCAACGGTACGCAGGGCTGCTTCCATAACACCGCCGGTAGCACCGAAGATAACGCCGGCGCCGGTAGCTTCGTCACCGAAGGGAGAATCAAAGACAGCATCTTCGAGTTCGTTGAACTTAAGACCTGCTTCTTTAATCATCTTAGCCAGCTCACGAGTGGTTAAAACTGCATCAACATCGGGGTAGCCTGTGCCGGAGAGTTCGGGGCGCTGTGCTTCAAACTTCTTAGCGGTACAGGGCATTACAGAAACAACGAAAATGTCTTTCGGGTCAATGCCTGCTTTTTCAGCATAGTAAGATTTTAAGATAGCACCATACATCTCGTGAGGAGATTTAGCAGAAGACAGATTGTCTAAAAAGTCGGGGAAGTTGTGTTCACAGAACTTAACCCAGCCCGGGCTGCAGGAGGTGATTAAGGGGAGCTTACCGCCTTCTTTAATGCGGTTTAAGAGCTCGGTGCCTTCTTCCATAATGGTCAGGTCAGCAGCAAAGTCGGTATCGAATACCTTATCAAAGCCCAATGCTTTTAAAGCGGCTGCCATTTTGCCGGTTACCGGTGTGCCAATGGGCAGGCCGAATTCTTCACCCAGTGCTGCTCTAACAGCCGGTGCTGTCTGAACAACAACGTGTTTGGTTTCGTCAGCCAGAGCCTTCCAAACGGGAGCCAGGCCGTCTTTTTCATACAGAGCGCCAACGGGGCAGACAGACACGCACTGACCGCACATAGCACAATCTGTTTCGTTTAAGCTCTTTTCAAAAGAAGAGCCGATGGTGGTGTTAAAGCCTCTCTGTGTTGCGTCGATGGCACCAACAGTCTGAATTTTTTTACATACAGCTACGCAGCGACGGCAAAGAATACATTTGCTGTTGTCACGAACAATGGAGGGAGAAACATCATCAATGGTTGACGGTGTCTGTGCACCTTCATAGGGGAGTTCGGTAACGTTTAATTCTTCAGCCAGTGTCTGCAGTTCGCAGTTTCTGTTTCTTGCACAGGTCAGACATTTTTTGTTGTGGTTTGAAAGCATCAGTTCTAAAACTGCCTTTCTTGCCTTTCTGACACGTTCGGTCTGAGTGAAGACCTCCATACCCTCGTTAACGGGGTATACACAGGCGGTAACCAGAGTTCTTGCACCCTTTACCTCAACCAGACACATTCTGCATGCGCCGATTTCGTTAATATCTTTTAAATAGCAAAGCGTGGGGATATCAATACCGGCAGAACGTGCTGCCTGCAGGATGGTGTAATCCTTAGGTACTGAAATGCTTTTGCCGTTAATTGAAATAGTAACCATTTCCATTTTAAAATCTTCCTCCTTCCGTTATTCAACAATAATTGCGCCGAATTTACATTTTTCAACACAAGCGCCGCACTTAACACACTTAGAAGTATCAATGGTGAAGGGGCTCTTGATTTCGCCGGAGATTGCACCAACGGGGCACTGTCTAGCACAGAGGCTGCAGCCCTTACATTTGTCAGCAACAATCTTGTAGCTTACAAGCGCTTTACATACGCCTGCGGGACATTTTTTGTCAATAACGTGTGCTTCATATTCATCTCTGAAGTAGCGCAGAGTAGAAAGAACCGGGTTGGGAGCTGTCTGACCCAGACCGCACAGAGCAGATTCTTTAATGGAGTAAGCGAGCTGCTCTAACTTGTCAAGGTCTTCTAAGCATCCGTTACCTTTGGTAATTCTGTCTAAGATTTCCAGCATACGCTTGGTACCAATACGGCAGGGCGTACACTTACCGCAGGATTCATCAACGGTGAACTCTAAGAAGAACTTAGCAATGTCAACCATACAGTTGTCTTCGTCCATAACAATCAAACCGCCGGAACCCATCATGGAACCAATTTGAATTAAGGAGTCATAGTCAATGGCAACATCCATGAGTGAAGCGGGAATACAACCGCCGGAAGGACCACCGGTCTGTGCAGCTTTGAACTTTTTGCCGTTCGGAATGCCGCCACCGATTTCTTCAACAATTTCACGCAGGGTTGTGCCCATGGGAACTTCCACAAGGCCGGTGTTGTTGATTTTACCACCCAGCGCAAATACTTTAGTGCCCTTGCTCTTTTCAGTACCAATCGAGGTGAACCACTCAGCACCGTTTAAGATGATTTGCGGAATATTTGCATACGTTTCAACATTGTTTAACAGGGTCGGCTTCTCCCACAGACCTTTAACAGCCGGGAACGGCGGACGGGGTCTGGGCTCGCCGCGCATACCTTCAATAGAGGTCATCAGCGCTGTTTCTTCACCGCACACAAAGGCGCCGGCACCGAGACGAATCTCTAAGTCAAAGTTAAAGTCAGTACCGAAGATGCCATTACCTAACAGACCGTACTCGCGAGCCTGGTCGATGGCAATCTGCAAACGTTTAACGGCAATGGGGTACTCAGCACGAATGTAAATGTAACCCTGCTCAGCGTTTACTGCATAAGCTGCAATTGCCATTGCTTCGATAACAGCATGGGGGTCACCTTCCAGTACGCTTCTGTCCATGAATGCACCCGGGTCACCTTCGTCAGCGTTACAGCAAACATATTTGCCGATTACGTTGGGGGATTTAGCAGCCAGCATCCATTTGATACCGGTGGGGAATCCGCCGCCGCCACGGCCACGAAGACCGGAGTCTTTAATCACGTCAATAACCTGTTCCGGTGTCATTTCGGTCAGAACCTTAGAAAGGGCTTTGTAACCGTCTAATGCTATGTATTCATCAATGTTTTCAGGGTCAATAACACCGCAGTTACGCAGTGCAATACGCATCTGCTTTTTATAGAAGTTTGTCTCATTCAAGGATTTAATAGAATCCTCCTGAACAGTTTCTTCGTACAATAAGCGTGTAACGATGTTACCGTTTACCAGATGTTCTGTAACGATTTCTTCAACATCTTCAACCTGAACGGTGCTGTAGAAAGCGCCTTCGGGATAAACAATAACGATGGGACCTAAGGCACACAGACCAAAACAACCGGTTTGAATAACCTTAACTTCATTTTCCAGACCCTTTGCAGCAATCTGGTCATTAAATTCTTTAATGATTTTCGGACTGCTGGAGGAGGTACATCCTGTACCGCCGCAGACCAGCACTGTTGCTCTGACTGAATCTGCATGGTCGCATGCGCTGTCTTCCCTGCGCATATCAACAAAGTCTTTCATTTTGCTTTTTATAGCTTCAAGCTCAGCTAAACTTTTCATATTCAAGCTCCATTCCCACTGCGGCAAGCCGCAGATGTTATTTTTTTGCACACAATTTGTACTTAGTCGGTGTATTTTGACAGAATTCTGTCAACATCATCAACAGTCAGCTTACCGTAGACTTCGTCATTAACAGTCAGGACGGGAGCCAGACCGCAAGCACCGATGCAACGGGTTGCCTCAATGGAGAACTTGCCGTCAGGTGTGCAGGTACTATCACCTGTGAGACCAATTTTTTCTTTAATTTTGTTAAAAATGTCGCCTGAACCTTTAACATAGCAGGCTGTACCCAAACAGACACCAATGTGGTATTTACCCTTGGGTTCTGTGGTAAACTGGGTGTAAAAAGTGACAACGCCGTAAATCTCTGCCATGGGCACATCCAGATTTTTAGAGATCATAGCTTGTACCTCAATGGGGAGATAGCCGTAGATGCTCTGTGCTTCGTGCAGAACGGGAATGAGAGCGCCGTCTGTTCCTTTGTGGCGAGCGATGGCTTCCATCAACTTCGCTTCTTGCTCTTTGGTGCCGTTAAAAGCAACCGTTTCTTGTTTGTTCAAGAAAAATTACCCCCTTATAGTTAGTTGCGCAATAAAAAATATTGCGATATTTATGGATTTTATCGGCTCCGCAGCATTTTTGTTAAGAGTTTAACAATCAAAACTTTAGAACCTTATTTATTATACCATCACTTGCATCAAAAGTCCATACTTATTTATTATAAATTTATTAATTTTATTGATTTTTGGCGTTTTTCATAAAAAAATAGATAGCTTCTGTTTGATAATAAATAAAAATTTTAAAGTTGCGCAAATAAAGCTTTTCTTTATGCTTTTTTTATGATACAATATAAATAGGTGTTAGGAAAAATAAGAAACGCCACTGAGTGGCACGCAACAAGATACAGAGCATGATGAACAGGGGTGAGGTTTTGCTCGGAATTATTAATTTAAATAAGCCCGCAGGCAAAACATCGCACGATATGGTGTCCTTTGTGAGGAGAACCATGGGCATAAAACGCGTGGGGCATGCAGGGACGCTTGACCCGGATGCAACAGGCGTGTTGCCCATTTTAGTGGGAAAGGCAACCACCCTTTCAGATTTACTGACAGAGAAAACCAAAACCTATCTTGCTACCGTGCGGCTGGGCATTGAAACCGATACGTATGATATTTCGGGTCAAGTGACAGGCACTTGCAAAATTCGCCCGACGGAGACAGAAATCTGCCGGATGGCGGAACGCTTTTTAGGCAATATTTCTCAGATGCCGCCCATGTATTCTGCAATTAAAGTAGGCGGCAAAAAGTTATATGAGCTGGCACGGCAGGGGCAGACTGTTGCGCTACAGCCCAGGCAAGTTACAATTTATAGCCTTTCTTGTTTTAATTTTACGGAAGATACGTTTCAAATGGAGGTCTCGTGCTCTAAGGGAACTTACATTCGTTCTCTGTGCCATGATTTGGGAAGGGCACTTGGAACTTGCGCATGTATGGAGTCCCTTGTTAGAACAAAAAGCGGACCTTTTTTGCTGGAAAATGCACATACGCCGGAAGAAATTGAAGAAGCAATCCATAACGGTGCCATAAAGCAAATATTGCTGCCGCCGGAAACAGTGCTTTCGGCATATAAGGTGGTTTCCTTGACGGAAGACACGGTTTCAAAAATAAAAAATGGTCTTAGAATGAGGCCGCAGCAGCTGGGTATCACGGATGCAACAGAAGGAGAGTGTTACCGCTTATATGACGGTGAAACGCTGCTTTGCCTTGTTAAAGCCATTGCCGGCGAAGAGTCGCTGGTTCTTGCTATTGACAAAACATTTTTCTGATGCTTGTTAAATCTCTCCGATGCATTACGTGTGCGGAGATACTAATATAATTTTCATAAGGGGAGGTAATTCAAATGAAAACGGTTTGGTATGATTACAGCAAAATCGAATCCCGAAACGGCACAGCGGTTGCAATGGGTAACTTTGACGGTCTCCACAAGGGCCACATGAAGTTATTATCCATGCTGATGGATGTATCGCAGGACAACGGTTTGCACTCGATGGTATATACTTTTGATGTACATCCGGTCAATGCCATTAAAGGGGCAAATACCTTAAAACTGATTGCAGATAATGAGTACAAGGAAGAACTTTTGTCTGCTTGCAATCTCGATGCGCTGTTTTTTGAGAAATTTGAGGATGTTAAAGACCTTTCTCCCGAAGAATTTGTGCGGGATATTTTAGTGGAAAAATTAAATATGAAGGTTGCTGTTGTGGGCCTTCATAACCATTACGGCAAAAATTCTGAGGGCGATGTGAAATTGCTCAGAGAGCTGGGTCAGAAATACGGTTTTCTTGTGCATATGATCAAGCCCTTATATTTTGACGATGTTTTGTGCTCCAGCACAAAAATCCGTGAATGTATTGAAAACGGTGATGTGGAAATGGCAGCAGAGCTTTTGGGTCGTCCTTTTAAAATCACAAAGCCTGTTGTGGTCGGCAAAAAGCTGGGTAGAGAACTGGGTTACCCAACGGCGAATATGATTCCCGAACCCGGTCAGCTGATTCCGAAAGACGGCGTTTATGCAACAAATGCCTATGTTGACGGAGCAGCCTATAAAGCCATTACCAATGTAGGCAATGACCCGACCGTGGGTGATGACGGTAAGCTTCAGGTTGAAACCCATATCATCGGCTTTGATGGGGATGTTTACAACGAAACACTGGAAATTGAGTTTTTATATAAAATCAGAGATGAACAAAAATTTGACAATCTGGAAGCTTTGAAGGCGCAGCTTGCAGAGGATGAAAAAGTGAGATTATCGTAAATCACCCGCTTGAAAAACCGGCTTCTGTCCTTTATCTCGCAGAAGCCGGTTTTTTTATGTGCAAATTGCCAGTTTTCTCAAAAGGAATTGACAATGAAAGTGGGGAATGATATAATATAATATACTTTGGTTTTAACGGAAACGCTTGTGTGTAGGCGAAAGGACATAAGAAAATGAAGAAATTTTTTATATCAATGGTGGCGACTGTTTTAGTTGTAACGGCCATTGCTTTAGGGCTTCAGGCTGCGCAGCTTTTCTTTGGGTCGAGCCTTTCCAGTGAAATTACAAAATTATTAGACAAGGCAACCAATGATACAGTTAACATTTTGTGCTTGGGTCTGGATAAGGACGGAACACGTTCGGATGTCATTATGGTTGTTTCAATTGATTCTAAGCGGGAACAAATTAACATTCTGTCAATCCCGCGTGATACACGGGTGCTGTATCCCAATTCAAAATATGATAAAATCAATCACGCAATGGGTTATAAAAAACCGGAAGAAACCATTATCGGTTTGGTTAAACAAGTGACCGGTATGCCCATTCATTATTATTGTGAAATTGATTTTGAAGGGTTTCGCAATGTGATTGATATTTTAGGTGGCGTTGAGTTTAATGTGCCTATGGACATGCATTATGAAGATCCAACGCAAGACTTGTACATTCATGTGAATAAAGGGTATCAGAAGTTAAACGGGAAGCAGGCAGAAGGTGTTGTTCGCTTTCGCGCCGGCTATGCTACCGGTGATAATGGCAGAATCCCGGTTCAGCAGGACTTTATCCGTGCTTTGTTTGAACAGAAATTAAAGCCGCAATATATTATTAAGGCACCTACGCTGATGAAAGAAATCTATGAAAATGTGAATACAAACTTCACGGTTTCAGATGCAATGGGTTACGTTAAATTGCTGAGGAATTTGTCAGCTGATTCACTCAGCACATACACTTTGCCGGGGCAAAGCTCCTATATCAGCGGCGTTTCTTATTATGTGTACGATGAGGCGGAAACTCGCCGGCTGATTTTGGAGAAAATGGCTATCCTGAAGATGAAGCCAAAAAATTAGAAAAACAGAAGGCTAAGGCAGAGGGAGAATAAGATGGATTTTTCTTCAAAAAAGGCTGTACAGCGGCAGCTTGCAGGGGAGGGTCTTCGCCCGAAAAAAGGGCTGGGGCAAAACTTTTTGACAGATGAATCAGTGCTCTTTGATATTGTATCGGCGGCAGAACTCACAAAAGACAGCTGCGTTTTAGAAATCGGTCCGGGTATGGGCGTTTTAACCCGTGAACTGGCAAAAAAGGCAGGTAGTGTTGTGGCGGTTGAACTGGATACCACAATCTTGCCGGTTTTAGAGAAAAATCTGTCAGAATTTAATAATGTCACGATTATTAATCAGGATATTTTAAAGGTGGATTTAGATAAGCTGTTTGATGACCATTTTGGCGACCGGTCTGTTAAGGTCATTGCGAATTTACCGTATTATATTACCACCCCGATTATCATGAAGCTTTTAGAGCATCATCGAATTACGTCTATTGTTGTTATGATTCAGCGAGAGGTTGCAAGAAGGCTTTCTGCAAAAGCCGGCTCGAAGGATTTTGGTGCGATTACCTTGGCAGTTGATTACCGTGCTGTGGCAGAACCCGTGCGGGATGTGCCGCCTGAGGCATTTATGCCGGCACCCAAGGTCTGGTCCTCGGTGATTCGACTATCTTTGCGGGAAGAGCCACCGGTAACTGTTTTGAATGAAAAACATTTTTTTGATTTGGTGAAAGGTGCTTTTTCGCAGCGGCGCAAAACTTTTGTAAACAGCGTTGGCAGCTATGGAGCACTTGAAACAAATAAAGAAGCGGTTAAAGCAATTTTAGAAAAATTAAATATTCCTGAAACCATTCGCGGCGAGGCGCTTGATATTGAGGCTTATGCAAAAATATCAAATGAGATGGTAAAGATGCAAAAACAGAGCGGTTAAAGCGCTCTGTTTTTCTTATTTTAAAAATGTGATAATTCTCCTTAAAGAAACATATACTATCAATGATTGGCAACAGATACATTTTTGCAATTTATCTGACGCCATGTATTTGTCTTATCATTTTTATGAGGAGGAAAATCATGAAAAGCAAAATCTTACTGGGAGCCATGGCTCTTATGATTGCAACAGGCAGCTTAGTCGGTTGTAATGCTATGAAGGAAGGCGTTGAAGAGGTTATGCCCTCTGCGTCAGCTTCAGCCCCGGCAGCAGCCGGCACAGCCACAGCTACTGCAAAACCTTCCGCAACCGCAGACAGTGGTATGGGCATGGATGCAGAAGCATCCCCGTCAGCATCAGCAACAGCATCACCGACAGCAGGCAACGCAAACAACTAAAAAAAGGGCTGTAAAAACTAGTTTTTTACAGCCCTTTTTGTTACTCTTGTGTCTTCATTAAAACTTTTACAATTTCACCGATGTATACAGTATGATAATCCTTGTCAGGGTAAATTTTAGCATCAATATCCGGCGCAATGATCGCATCGGGGTCAATGGTGCCGGCATAGAGCTTTTTGCAGATGATTACCAGGTTCCCTTCCTCAAAATAGGGGGCACCTTCTGCATGCTTAACACACAGCCCGGTTTTGGCAATTTTGTCTTCATCTCTGCCGCTGACTGTACCGAAATACTGCAAGTCTTTTTTATAGCTTTCATTAAAAAAGGTAAGAGAAAAGCGGTCTTCGGTGTCCAAAAATTCTTTGGTGTAGCGCTGGGGGCGCACAAAACCAAAGACAACATTTTTGTTCCACAAAACACCGACGCCGCCCCAGGATGCAGTCATGGCGTTGGCTTTACCGTCCGTTTCGGCGGCAATTAACATCCATTCCTTTCCAATCATGGTAAAGGGATTTTTTTCAATCTGCTCAGGGGTAATTTCATAAAATTGACTCATGCTCAGTCCTCCTTGTAATATTTATCGAAAAAATAGATAACAAATCCAGGTTCCCACAAAAAGCCCCGTTAAATCGGCACAAAGCGCCGCGGGAACGCTGTGACGGGAATTTTTAATTTTAACGGCACCATAGTAAACTGCCAGCGTATAAAAAGTGGTTTCTGTTGAGCCCATGATCACTGACGCAATGTGCCCCACCATAGAATCGGGGCCGGCGCTTGTTAAAAGGTCACCTACAATAGCAAGAGCACCGCTGCCTGAAACGGGGCGCAATAGCGCCAGGGGCATGATTTGGGCCGGAATGCCTAAAAGCCTTGTGACCGGTGATAAGAGTGTGGTTAAAAATTCCAATGCACCGGAAGCACGGAACATAGAGATGGCGGCAATTAAACCGACTAAAGCCGGCAGAATAGAAAAAAGACTCTTAAGCCCATCTTTCGCGCCGCATAAAAAGGCATCAAAAATATCGACTTTTTTTATCATCGCAAAGCCGATAATGATTAAAAATATAACAGGCATAACCGAGGCGGACAGACTGTGGAGCATCAAAACCGCCTCCTTTTATTCCGTCGCGAAAGGTATTTGGCAACTATAACACCGACTGTTACGGAGCAAATAGAGCAAATCCAGACCGGCAGAATAATGGAAAAGGGGTCTATCGAACCGGCAGCAGCACGCATGGTAATAACCGTGGTGGGGAGCAGGCTGATGGATGCGGTATTAATGACCACAAACATGCACATTTCATCAGAAGCCGTATCCTTATTTGGATTTATTTTATCAAGCTCATGCATGGCGGCAAGTCCCAAAGGGGTAGCTGCGTTTGAGAGCCCCAAAAAGTTAGCCGTCATATTCATGACCATAGCACGAAGGGCAGGTGAATCCGGCGAAAGCTTTGGAAACAAAATCTTTGTTAGCGGTCGAATGAGCCGTGCAAGCCAATCTGTTAGCCCTGACCGTTTGGCAATTTCTAACATGCCGGACCAGAAGCACATCATGCCAAGGAGCGAAAACGCCATGGTTACGGCGCTTTCGGCACCTGAAAGCGCTGCTTCTGCCACAGATTGTAACTGCCCGTTTGCAATGCCAAAGAAAAAAGCGGCGATCACCATGCCGCCCCAAATATAACCCATCATAGGTACCACCTCTTTATTATGGTATGATAATGCGGGTGGATATATGATGGGTGAATGTGCGTTTTATAGGTATGTTTTTAAAGCTAACATCGTTTCTTTGACGGTTTCCTTTATATCTGTTTTACCATTAATGGTAAGATCGGCATATGTCTTGTACAAATGATGACGTTCTTTATAAAGTTCGTATAACCGGTTTTTATTTTGTGCCAGCATTGGACGGATAGAGAGGTTAATTTTCTTTAAAATGTCATCCGGGGAACGGTCTAAGAATATGATGACAGCATTTTGCTTTAAATATTCCATATTTTTTGGATTTAAAATCGCACCGCCGCCGGTGGCGATGACTTTTCCGCCGGTTTCGGAAAGCTCTTTGGAAGCAATGGTTTCTAAAGAACGGAAATAGGACTCGCCGCTATCTTCAAAAATCTCCTTGACGGTTTTTCCTTCTTTTTTTTCAATGTATGCATCCATATCTACAAATTCCATTGACAAAAGTGAGGAGATTTTTTTGCCGACAGTGGTTTTTCCACAGCCGGTGAGACCGATTAATACAACGTTTTTCATATGTTTCACTCCCGGGCTGAGGGATAGTTCCCTAAAATTTGCAAGGAAGAGGAAAGTTCCTTGATTTCGTTCATGGCATCTGTTACAGCATCTGTCTTTAGTGAGCCGGAAAGGTCTGTGAAAAACATATATTCAAAATTATGCCCGGGCAGGGGTCTTGACTCAATGTATAAAAGATTTAACCCGTGGCGGGAGAAGGCGGAAAGAACCTTACAAAGCGAGCCGCTTTCGTGGCGCAGGGTAAAGGCAAGGCTGATTTTATCAGCTTTAGGATGCTGTTCCATTTGCCGAGCAACTGCTACAAAGCGGGTGGTGTTGGTCTTAGCTGTCTGAATGTTTTCTGCCAAGGGTACAAGACCGTAGAGCGCTGCCGCTTTGGGACTTACGATTGCGGCTTTTGTGACATCGTTTTCCTCAGACACATAAAGGGCGCTGTCTGCCGTGCTTGCCAGAGGTGTTTTTTCTTCTAAATTCTCTAAGGTGTTTAAAAAGTCAGCACACTGTAAAAACCCCTGAGGGTGTGAATACACCTGACGAATGCCGGCGAGGGTTGCACCTTTTGGTGCTGCCAAATGAAACTCAATTTTCATAAAGGCTTCGCTCACAATGTATAAATTATTTCTGCAAAGTAGGTCAAGTACGTCTGTAATGGCGCCGGTTGACGAATTTTCAATGGGGAGCACGCCATAGTCTACCTGCTCTTCATTGAGCAATTTAAAAATGCCGTTAAAGGTCTCAGACGAAATGGTCACACTTGCATCGGGGAACATCTGCAACAGTGCTTCAGCGCTGTTAGAACCGGGTCTGCCAAGGTATGCCACACGGGGATTTTTGACAGCAGGTGCAAAGATGAATTCTTCTTTTTTAGCCTGTTGTTGCAATCGGCGGGAAATGGCCATTAAATCCGTGAAAAAATCTACGGTTAAGTTCCGGTATTCAGGGTTATTCAGTGCGGCAATCCGGTTTTCAATGACAGCTTGTTCCCGGTCGGGCACAAAAATGGGCAGATTCCGCTCGTTTTTATATGCGCCTACCTGCTTTGCAACGTCCATACGTTTTTCAAACAAGGCAAGCATTTCTTTGTCAATTGCATCAATTTCTTTTCGAAGCTGGTTCAGCATAGGTTTTCGCCTCCAGTAATAAATCCGCTGTTACAATGGCTGCGGCTGCTTCAATTACACAAACGGCACGAGGCACAATGCAAGGATCGTGACGACCGTGAATTTCCATTGTTTCTTCTTTTTGAGTTTCCGTGTTCACCGTTTCTTGGGGTTTGCTGATAGACGGCGTGGGTTTAACAGCAACAGAAAAGCACAGAGGCATACCGTTGGTGATGCCGCCGTTAATGCCGCCGTTATGGTTGGTTTTGGTTTTAACTGTGCCATCTTTTAAACAGAAGGGATCATTTGCCTGACTGCCTAAAAGCTCTGTAATCCCAAAGCCTGAGCCAAACTCTACACCTTTCACGGCAGGAACGGAGAAGAGCATAGCGGCAAGCCGGCTTTCTACCGACTCAAAAAATGGGGAACCGAGACCTGCCGGCAAGCCTGTGATTAGCGCTTCGATCACACCGCCCACAGAGTCTTGCACCATTTTTGCGCTTTCAATGGTTTCTGCCATTTTGGTGGCAATTTCTTTATTCAAAACCGCCAGCATCTCGTTTTTTAGCTTGCGGTAGGTTTCTTTGTCCGGGTTGACCGAATCAAAGGCTACATCCTGATGGTTTTTTAAGGATTTAATATGGGCAAAAATTTCAATGCCTTGTGATGCAAGATAAGATTTTAAAATAGCTCCTGCAAAAACCAGCGGTGCTGTTAGTCGGCCGGAGAAGTGACCGCCGCCACGATAGTCTGAAAAACCGTGATAGCGGCAAAGAGCCGTAAAATCTGCATGTGAGGGGCGAAGAAGCTGTGGGGTGTAGTCCTTTGAACGCGTGTTTGTATTTTGAATAATGGCACACAGAGGTGTGCCGGTTGTTTTGCCGTTAAACAGGCCACTGACAATATGGGGTGCGTCCCCTTCTTTTCGGGGCGTAGAAAAAGCATTCCGCCCCGGCGCGCGGCGTTCCATTTCCGTTTGTACGGCATCCATATCCACAGGCAGACCTGCAGGCAGACCGTCAATCACAATGCCAATGGCATCCGAGTGGGACTCGCCGAACAGGGAGAGTTTTAATATGTTTCCAAATACATTTGCCATAGTAAGCCTCCTAATTCTGCAAAGAAAAATAATCTTGCCAGAAGTTTCCGTAGGATTTTGCTACACATTCACTGCCTAAAACTGTTACCTCGCCCATAGCCACTGTCGCAGCAATGGCTGCTGCCATGGCAATGCGATGGTCGTTACAAGCATCCACCATGCCGCCTGAAAGGGGTGTTGTTCCAAAGATGACCAGAGCATCTTCCTGCTCTTCTATGTTTGCGCCTAAGCGGCGGAGCATATCGGTGGTGGTTTTTAGGCGGTCACTTTCTTTAATGCGAAGCCGCGCAGCGTTCATAATGGTGGTCATACCCTCTGCCTGCGTTGCTAAAACTGCCAGTACCGGTACAAGGTCAGGTATCTGGCTCACGTCAATGGTGATGCCGGAGAGGGGCTCACCAAACCTTGCAATAATGGATACGATTTCGCGGTCGCCCTGAGAGGAATCAGGGTTTAGTCCTAAAACCTCTACATCGCTGCCCATGGCATTGGCACAAAGATAAAAGGCAGCCTGAGAATAGTCACCCTCAATGGTGACTTCACAGGGCTTATAGCTTTGGCCACCTGGGATGTAATAGGTTTGGTAGTTATCATGGGTTACAGAAACACCAAAGGATTGCAGAATGTCTAAGGTCATTTGAATGTAGCCAACAGACTCAACTTCAGTGGTCAGCTCTAAAACACTGTCAGACGCAAGCAACGGCAAGGCAAACAACAGCCCCGTAATAAACTGGGAGCTGATGTTGCCGGGAAGACGATAGCTGCCGCCCTTTAACTTGCCGCAAAAGGTCACCGTACTTTCGGTGCATTCATAGCGGATGCCCTCGCTGTCGCAAAGTGCAAAATAAGGGTCTAGCGGTCTTGCCATGAGCCGCCCTCTGCCGGTAAAGGTGGTTTTTCTGCCGGAAATCCACGCCATGGGGATTAAAAACCGTAGAGTCGAGCCGGATTCTGCGCAGTCAATCACCGCGTTTTCAGTAGGCTGAGGTTGGTTGCCGGAAACAGTCAAACTACTGCCTTGTGTGGTTACATTTGCTCCAAACGCCTCCATAGCACCGATGGTGGCAGAAATGTCCTGAGAAAAGGCAATGTTTTTAATCTCTGACGTGCCATGGGCTAAGCAGGCAGCAATCACAGCACGATGTGCCTGGCTTTTAGAAGGGGGAACGGTGACCGTTCCCCTTAGTTTTTTGGGTATAATTTTTTGTTCCATAACAGTTCCTCTGTTTTTAGCGAAGTGTTGCGCCCAGTTCCTTTTCAAGTGCTGAGAGAATTTCCTGAATGGTTTCGTTTATTTCAGTATCCGTCAGGGTTTTATCCATAGATTGCAGGGTCAGCTTATATGCCATAGATTTTTTACCCTCGGGTACCTGTTTGCCTTTATAAACATCAAACAGTGTAAGACCTGCAAATAATTTCTTAGCTTTTTTCTTCATAATGGCTTCTACATCGGCTGCGAGTACCGTGTCATCTACTAAAATAGCCAGGTCACGGGTTACTGCCGGATATTTCGGCAGGGGGCTGTAGGTTTTGGTGCTTTTTGCATAGGTTAAAAGGTCAGGCAGATTGATTTGTGCAACATAAATCTCGGTATCAATATCATAGTTGTCACACACCGTCGGATGAATCTGACCCAGAACACCAATTTCCTTTTTACCCACTAAAATGCTTGTGAAGCGGCCGGGGTGGAAGGTGGGGTTTTCGCTTTCGGGTACAAACCGTGCACCGGAAAGTCCCACAACCTCAAACAGGGTTTCTACAATGCCCTTGGCATCAAAGAAATCGCAGTCACCGTACATACCTAAGGAGATGACTTTGCGTTCTTCGGGCAGCTTGCCGGCATCCTCATCGGGGATGTAAATGGTAGCAAGCTCAAAAAGCTTTGCTGTTTCCGCCTTAAAGTTCCGGTTCCGTGCCAGGGTTTCCAGCATGGAGTGGATGGCGGTGGTACGCATAATTGAGTTTTCTTCGCCTAAGGGGTTAGAAATAGTTACGGTATTGCGCAGCGGGCTGTCAGCAGCGAGGCAAAGCTTATCAAACAAATTGGGGTTTGTGAAGCTATAAGTCACAATCTCGTTCATGCCGCAAGCGCAAAGCAGGGTTCTGACAGTATCTTCAAGCTTCTGAGCCGGCGTTTTCACGCTGTGAGCCGTTTCACCGCACATTAAGGTTGAGGGAATTTTATCATAGCCGTAAATACGCAGAACTTCCTCTGCAACATCGGCAAAGCCCTCAATGTCTTTGCGGAAGGAGGGCGGCGTTACAGTGTCTTCAGTCACAACAAAGTCAAGCGCTTTTAAGGTTTTATCCATAAATGCTTTATCGATGTTGGTACCCAAGAAGCTGTTGATTCTGTCAGCGTCATAAGGAATCACGTTGGGTTCTTCCTCTGCGCCGCGAATATCAATCATGCCGTCAACCACTTCGCCGCAGCCCAGTTCTTCAACCAGCTGGCAGGCACGCAGAATTGCCGGTTCTGTATTTTCAGGGTCAAGACCCTTTTCATAGCGGGCAGAGCTTTCTGTTCTCAGGCCCAGTTTTCTGGCTGTTTTACGCACCAGCGCACCGTTAAAGGTGGCAGACTCAAATAAAATTGTGGTGGTATCATCCTTGATTTCAGAGTTCTGACCGCCCATAACACCGGCAACACCCACAGGCTTTTTGCCGTCACAAATCATCAGCATAGATTCATCTAAGGTGCGTTCAATATCATCAAGGGTTGTTAAGGTTTCACCAGGCTTAGCACGGCGCACGTTGACAGCATTGCCTTCTAAATCACGCAGGTCAAAGGCGTGCATGGGCTGACCGTATTCAAGCATAATGTAGTTTGTAATGTCAACAATGTTAGAAATAGCGCGGATGCCGCAAGCCTTTAAACGGTCCTGCATCCATTTGGGGGAGGGGCCGATTGTAACATTTTTAACCACCTTACCGCAGTAACGCATGCAACCCTCTTTATCATCAACGGAGATAGAAACGTAGTCAGAAATATCGCCGCCGGCGCCTTTTACAGCGGGTTGTTTTAAGGTAAAGGGTCTGTCAAAGGTAACAGCCGTTTCACGGGCAAGACCAATGACGGACAAACAATCAGGACGGTTGGAGGTAATTTCAAATTCAACAATGTTCTCGTTTAAGTTAAACACGTCACGGATGTCCATACCTGCCGGCAGGGAATCCTCTAAAATTAAAATGCCATATTCAGCATCGGGGAAGTCTGCTTCTGTCATGCCCAGTTCTTCATAAGAGCAGAGCATGCCGGCAGATGTGACACCGCGAAGCTTGCCGGTTTTGATTTTTGTGCCGTCAGGAAGCAGTGCGCCGTTTAAGGCAACAGGCACTGTTTGACCCACCTTTACGTTGGGTGCGCCGGTCACAATTTGCAACGTTTCAGTTCCTACATTAATCTGGCAGACAACCAGCTTATCTGCATCAGGATGGGGCGCAATCTCTAAAATTTTACCAACCACAACGTTTATCAGGTTATCGCCAGGGTTTTCAATGCCCTCAACCTTAGAACCGGTCATGGTCATAGCATGGTTATATTCAGCCGGCGAAATACCGGACATATCAGTATAGTCACTAAGCCAACTCATTGGAATTTTCATTGTTTATCTTCCTTTCTGCTATCCGATTAAAATTGATTTAAAAAGCGCAGGTCATTATCGTATAAATGACGCATATCGTCTATGTTCAAGCGGCGCATAACAATGCGCTCTAAACCTAAGCCGAAAGCAAAGCCGCTGTAGACAGAGGTGTCAATACCGCAGCGCTCTAACACCTTAGGATGCACCATACCGGCACCCAAAAGTTCAATAAAGCCTTCGCCCTTACAAACACGGCAGCCCTTACCACCGCAAACGAAGCAGGAAACGTCAACCTCTGCGCTTGGCTCGGTAAAGGGGAAATGGTGAGGACGGAAGCGAAGCACAGCATCGTTTCCGTATAAGGTTTTCATAAAGACTTCCAAGGTGCCCTTTAAGTCGCCCATGGTAATGCCCTTGTCAACCACCAAGCCTTCAATCTGGTGAAAAACAGGGGAGTGGGTGGCATCTACCGCATCGCTTCTGTAAACACGGCCGGGGGCAATGACACGAATCGGCGGTTTCTGGTTTTCCATTACACGAACCTGCACAGAGGAGGTCTGGGAACGGAGCACCACGTTATCGTTAATATAGAAGGTATCCTGCGTGTCACGGGCAGGATGGTCAGCCGGAATATTTAGGGCTTCAAAGTTATAATAATCATATTCAACCTCGGGACCCTCCACAATAGAGAAGCCCATGCCGATGAAAATGTCTTTTACTTCTTCAAGTACGGTGGTAAGGGGATGGGTTTTACCAATAACCGGCTTTTTGCCTGCCATGGTTACATCCAGCGTTTCGCTCTTTAACTGCTCCGCTCTCTCTGATGCCACGAGAGCCTTTTTTTGTTCTTCAATTTTGTCTTCAATAAAACTTCTGACCTCGTTGGCAAGCTGACCAATCACGGGGCGTTCTTCGGCAGATAAGCCGCCCATGCCGCGGAGAATTGCTGTGAGTTCGCCTTTTTTTCCTAAAAGGCTGATGCGGATATCCTCCAAATCCTGCAAGGTTTTGGCACTTGTAAGCGCCTGGCTTGCCTTTTCTTTCATGTTTAAAAGCTGTTCTTTCATTTCGTTCTCCTTTCTAGATTCCGGTCGGGCAAAAATAAAAAAGCCCGCCCCCATAAAAGGGACGGGCATAAAGTTGCTCGTGGTACCACCCTTATTCCCAAAGCGGAGCTTTGGCTTCATTGGCGCGTGACGTGCGCTCCCGGCAGAGCCTAATAACATAAAACGTTCAACCCTGCAGCTCCGGAGTGAAATTTCAAATCTGCCCTTAACCGGATTTCCTTTCAGCCGGTGAGAAATCCTCTCTTTTTTAGGTGGTGGCGATTCTACTTTGCTCCATCATAGCTTTTACTTATCACATATTTTTGTTTATTGTATCACAAATTCAAAAAAATTGCAAGTATTTTTTAATCCCACCAGGTTTTAATGATTTCGGTATCAATCCGGTCGAAAATCATGTCATGCCCCTCTGTGTCAACAGCTTCTAAAAGCTGATAGGTACGGTCAGCGGCAACTTTTATAGTTTCGGGGTCGGTGTCGTAAAGATGTACCATGGCAAGTTTTACCAGAATGGCTTTATCATCCTCGCAGACCTTTCCTTTGTAGCACATTGGCAGCATATAATGGCACTGGGGCAGCTTTTCGATTTCTTCTGTCCCCTTAAAGTGAGAAAAGGTACCGGCTTTAGCATAGAAATTCAGCGTAATACCTTTTAAATCTTCTCCGGTTTTGAGGCTTAAGTCGATGCCGTTTGTATTGCCGGTCAGGGCGTGGTAAATGAAAATATCTTGGCAGTCTGGCATTCCGCAAGCCTTACCGTATTTGTAGAGATGTCCTCCGGGCAGGCGGTAGCCTGTTTCAAAAAAGGCAAAGGATTCACCATCTGCAAAACCGGAAAAGAAGATAAGACCTTCGGTGATTCCCATACTGCGAATCATCTTTCTCAGGCTGCTATCTGCCTGTTCTAAAAACAGATTATGATATTTAGAGGGTGTCAGCCAGGCACTTTGTACTACCTTTTCTGTTCCGTTATCCTTGGCGTTGACCGTGTCGGTTGTACCGATGATCGCAATCTCACCGTTTGAAATGGCATAGACAACATCAAATTTTGTGCCTTTTGTGATAAAATCTTCAATAATTACCTTTTTGCAGAGAGACATCTCCATTGCATAGTCATAAGCCTTGGCGAGTTCTTCTTTATTATTTGCCACACTGATGCCGATGGAGCCTGCACGGTCAACGGGTTTAACAATGACGGGATAAGAATCAACAGCGTCAGGATCGGGATATTCCTTAATAACCGGTACACCGTTTTTCCTACATTCTTCTTTAAAAAGAATTTTATCCCTGGTAATTTCGAGCTGCTCTTTTGTAATATAACAAGGTAGTCCCAAACGGTTGCACAACTGGATCAAACAGTCAACAATGATTTCGCTGTACCCGGCGGTGATGCCGTTGATACCGGCTTCCTTGCATTTTTTCTCAAGGACGTCAATATCCGACCAACTAATATCCCAATATTCGTCAGCAAGCTTTTTTGCGGGAGAAATTTCGAGGTTATAATAATCAGTTACAATGGTATATACGCCGAGTTCTTTTGCTCTGCGAACCAAATCTACTTCATGGGGTGAACCTGCCAAAATCAGAAGTTTTTTTCCACTTAAGCTTGTCACTTTAAAGCACCTCAACTTATGTTATTATATTCCTTTACATTATATCACAGAAAAACAATTATGTCAAAAGGGGTTGTGGTAAAAGGATTTCGTTTTACCGCAACCCCTATCCTTTGCATATTAGCAATCAGTCCTCACAGTCAGCACAGCCCAGTGAACATTTTACCAGGCAAGCTGTTGTTGTTAGTGTAAGAGACAAGAAGAACAACAGTATGCCGACAATAATAGCGCCCAGAATGCTGGTGGCAGCAAAGCCTACGCCCAGCAGAATCAGGGAAGACAGAGCTGCACCCAAAATGCCTGTTAAAAGGGCGGGCAACGTGCTGCATATGCAGCCGGCGTGACGGTTAAACGCTGAGAAGACTAAAAGAGTAGCCAAATACACAACGGCGATGCCAAAGGCTACCCATAAAAATGCCGGTGTAATTGTGATGGTTGCAGTAAATGTGAGTGCTGCAGCGATAATACCAACAATAAAGCTTGCAATAGCAGAAATCGCCACACAGCCACACTTACAATTGCATGAATTTTTACCCATATTTTTCACCTCCTGATTCAGTATATGAAAATTAAACATGAGAGGTGAAAAAAGAGCAAGCCACTTTTTAGGTTTTCCTTCAAGTAAGCATGGATTCAATCAGATTCTAATTTTCTTGCAGGGGATGCCTGCCATGACAATTGAGTTAGTGTAAGATTGTAGGGTACAGCCTTTAGGAAGTGCCGAAAACACTGCATTTACAGCGAATCGGAAAAATCACCTAACATGCGCACTTCCGGCTCTAGGATGATGCCGTATTTTTCGAAAACTTTTTCTTTTACATAATCCATCAGGCGGCATACATCTTTTGCAGTTGCACCTCCTGTGTTAATCACAAAACCGGCATGTTTTTCTGAAATCTGTGCACCACCAATGGTCGTGCCTTTTAAGCCGGCATCTTCAATGAGCTTGCCGGCAAAATGCCCCTCGGGGCGTTTAAAAAAGCTGCCGGCAGAGGGAAAGTTTAAGGGCTGTTTATCCTTGCGGCGTGTGTTTAATTCGAGCATAGTGGCACGAATCTCATCGGAATTGCCCCTTGCTAATTTCATTTTAGACGCAAGCACAATGCCGCCTTTTTCAGAAAAAATACTGTGGCGGTAGCCAAAGTCATGAGCATCACCGGAAACAGCGGAAACATTACCGTCTTTAGCCAGATATTCTGTTTCAACGATGACGTCTTTCATCTCGCCGCCGTAGGCACCGGCGTTCATAAACACAGCACCACCCAAGGAACCGGGAATGCCGCTTGCAAACTCAAGACCGGAAAGAGAGAAAGACAAGGCTTCTGCTGCCAACCGTGCCAGAGAGATACCGGCTTCGGCGGTGATGTATTCGCCTTCAACGCTAACTTGGTTTAGCGGCTTTGCCAAACGGATGACAACGCCACGGATGCCGCCGTCTGCAACCAAGAGGTTTGAGCCGGCACCAATGATGAGAGGGGTGATGCCTTCTTCTGCTAAAATCCGGTAACTGCCAATCAAAGCCTCTTTGGTTTCAGGCTCAATGAAAAGGTCGGCAGGACCGCCGATTTGGAAGGATGTATATTCAGCCATGGGGGCGTTTTCCCGCATGGACAAATTCTTTTGCGCACTTAATTTTGCAATCAGTTTTTGCATGATTTCCTACAATATTTTTATTCGGGCTTTGTGTTTTCAAAGCGGGAACGAGCAAAACCTTTCCGGCGGCAAAGATAGGATAAAAAGCTTTCGGCGGTCAGGTTCACAATCTGCTCCTCACGGATGCCTGCCTCCATGGCAAGATTCCAACAAAGCTCTGTATCACCTAAATCGTAGATGCTGTGGGCATCGGTGGAAAGAATGACGTTGACGCCAAGCTCAGCACAACGTCTGGCGATTTTTGAGCAGTTTTCAATGCTCTTTTTCCGCATGAGAAAACTGTGATTGTTCAGTTCAATTGCCTTATCATAACGCTTTGCGGTTTCCAAAACCGCATCAATGTCATAGGAAAAGGCAGGGGTGCCACTATGTCCTAAAGCATCAATATAAGGGTTTTCTAATACCTTGATGTATGTGTTTGTATGGTCTTTTTCGGTTCCAGGATCAAGGCAGGGGCTGTGGATGCTGGCAATAACCCAATCTAAGCGCTCGAGCAGCTTATTCGGTAAATCCACCGAGCCGTTGTAATCAACAATATTCACCTCGGCACCTTTTAAAAGATAAAAGTCGCCGATTTTACGGGGCAGAACCTTTAAATTCATGAAATGCCAGGCGTCGGCACCGTCACGGGTTGCAGGGCCGTGGTCTGTTACGGCAAGAAGAGAAATCCCTAAGGATTTTGCATGGGCGACAAGCTCGCCTACGGTGCTGTATGCATGCTGGCTGACCAGGGTATGGGTATGGACTTCGGTGTTAATTTTACTCTTCAATGTTTTCCATGAGCCTCCTGTTTAATTCTTCTGCGGCGTTATAGCCCATTTTGCGCTGTCTGTGATTCATGGCGGCAACCTCAATGATGATGGCAAGGTTTCGGCCGGGTTTTACGGGAATGGTCAGAGAAGGAATGTTAAGACCCATAATATCCGTTGTAAAGGTATCTAGACCTAAACGGTCGTAGTGCTTGCCTGCCTGCCATGGTTCTAAATGAATCACCAGATTAATGTTTTCGGTATCCTTAACAGAACCGATACCGAAAATGCGCTTAACGTCAATGACGCCGATGCCGCGAAGCTCAATAAAATGGCGAATAATGTCAGGGGAAGAGCCAACTAAGGTCTTGCGGGACACTTTTTTGATTTCTACCGCATCATCAGCTACCAGACGGTGACCGCGCTTAACAAGCTCAATGGCGGTTTCGCTTTTGCCGACGCCGCTTTCACCCATAAGCAAAATGCCTTCGCCGAAGACCTCAACCAAAACACCATGAACCGTTGTCATAGGTGCCAGCGAAACAGATAACGAGAGAATTAAATCACTCATAAATTGCGAGGTGGTTTCATGGGTGCGGAGCAGGGTTACATCATATTTTTATGCACAAGTAAGCAGCTCGGGGAAAACTTCCATATCCCGGGTGAGAACGATAGCGGGGATTTTTTTCTCAAACAACGGTTCTAAACGATGCAAACGTTCCCTAGAGTCAAATGCTTCAAGATATGTATATTCAACCATACCGAAAATTTGAATCCGCTGAGGGTCAAAATGTTCAAAAAAACCTGCCAAAGGTAGGCTTGGGCGGTTAACTTCGGCAATGGTAATGGGGAGATTTTCATAATCCTTTGCACCGTAAATCAGCTCTAAGGACTGCTCTTCTATCAGTGTGCCCAATTTTACACAATTATCCATTTGGCAACTTCCTTTCTGTCGTAAAAAATCTTCCATTATAAGTATATCATAAATTTTATTCTATGTAAATTAAAAAAAGAAATTTCTTATAGATAGGACTAGATTTTTCCTTGATTTTGATGTAAAATGTTAGTAGCTCACTTTTAGGAGGTTTTGCAATGCGTGCAGTTATAACAGTTGTTGGACACGATAAAATCGGTATCATTTATGAGGTCAGCCATGTTCTGGCAGAAAATGATGTTAATATTCTGGATATTTCTCAGACGATTATGCAGGATATGTTTACTATGATTATGCTGGTTAATACTGAAAAGTCTGAGGTAAGCTTTAAGGACTTATCTGAAACCTTAGAAGGTCTGGGAAAGAACTTGGGTCTTTCTATTCAGATTCAGCATGAGGATTTGTTCCAATCCATGCATAGAATTTAAAGGGAGGGTTCATCATGCTTAACTCAATGGAAATTATGGAAACCATTAAAATGATTTCCGAAGAGCATTTAGATATTCGTACTGTTACGATGGGTATCTCCCTTTTGTCCTGTACTGATGGCAGCGTGCAAAAGGTATGCGATAATGTGTATGAGAAAATTACCCGTCAGGCAGAAAAGCTTGTGGAAACGGCGGAGAATATTGAAACGGAATACGGGATTCCCATTATTAATAAACGTATTTCCGTGACACCGGCATCCATGCTTTTAGGAGCAAGCCAAAATCCTGAGGATTTTGTGGCTTTGGCAAAAGCCTTAGACCGTGCGGCGAAAACCACCGGTGTTAACTTTATCGGCGGATATTCTGCCTTAGTACATAAGGGAATGAGCCTTGGCGATCAGGCGCTGATTGCTTCCATTCCTGAGGCGCTTTCAGTCACAGAACGGGTATGCTCCAGTGTGAATGTGGGCACAACCCGTGCCGGTATTAATATGGATGCGGTGGCACAGATGGGTCGTATCATTAAAGAAACGGCAGAGAAAACCAAAGCTCAGGACGGCTTTGGCTGTGCAAAGCTTGTTGTATTTTGTAATGCGGTAGAGGATAACCCCTTTATGGCAGGTGCGTTTTGCGGCGTGGGTGAACCGGATGCGGTCATTAACGTGGGTGTTTCCGGTCCCGGCGTTGTCAAGTGTGCCTTAGAGCAGGTACGTGGTGCTGATTTTGGCGTGGTTGCAGAAACCATTAAGAAAACCGCCTTTAAAATTACCCGTATGGGTCAGCTTGTTGCGCAGGAGGCATCACGCCGTTTAGGCGTTCCCTTTGGCATTGTGGATTTATCCTTAGCACCAACCCCGGCTGTGGGTGACAGTGTTGCTTATATTTTAGAGGAAATGGGTCTTGAAAAGTGCGGTACGCATGGTACTACCGCAGCCCTTGCCCTGCTCAACGATGCGGTGAAAAAAGGCGGTGTTATGGCAAGCTCTTATGTAGGGGGTCTTTCCGGTGCCTTTATCCCCGTGAGTGAGGATGCCGGCATGATTGAGGCGGCAAAGCTTGGTGCCCTGTCACTTGATAAGCTGGAAGCCATGACCTGCGTTTGCTCTGTGGGTCTTGATATGATTTGCGTGCCCGGTGATACCACAGCAGAAACCATTTCGGCTATTATTGCTGATGAGGCGGCAATCGGCATGGTGAATAACAAAACCACGGCGGTGCGTATTATCCCTGCCCCCGGCAAAAAGGTGGGGGACACGGTGGAATTCGGCGGTCTCCTTGGCACCGGTCCTGTGATGCCGGTGAACGCAAGCAGCAGTGCAGAGTTTATCCATCGCGGTGGACGGATACCGGCACCGATTCACAGCTTGAAGAATTAACAAAAACCGGCGTAGATATATCGCTACGTCGGTTTTTTTGTTGCGGTTTTATATTCTTATTTTGTAGGGGAGGGCTTCCATGCCCTCCCGTATTTTTGCATTATTTTTGGGAGGGCGCAGAGACCCTCCCCTACTTTTTTTATTTCCAATCTGTAACTTTTTCCCCTTTGACAAGATAAGCCTTTTGTGCCAGTTTTGCCATTGGGGTATCGGAGTAAGAGTCAGAATAAAATTCCTCTACGCAGGCGTCGGGGAAAACTTCTCGAAAGCGGCGGACCTTTTCCTCTCCATGGCAGTTTTCACCGGCGTGTTTTCCGGTTTTAGCGTCCACGGGGGAAGCCAACAGGTGCTGCAAACCCAACATCTTGCAAGCGGGTTCTAAAAAGAATTCCGGAGAAGCGGAGATAATCACGTCATCTGGCTTTTGTTGTGCTATGTAGAAAGCTTTTACCTTGTGGATGTTTTTCTCCCAGAAATCTAACAGTGCTTTGTCCATATCGGTGACGTCTTGAAAATATTCATAAAAAATTTCTTTCATTTGGGTTTTGGTAATGGTGTGAAGCACATAATGCCGGCAAAACGCACCAAGCTGGCGGGGGAGACGGAAGAATATTTTTTTATAACGCAAAAGACAGAACAGGTAAAAATCCGTACTGCTGTCACTTTTATAAATAGTTTTGTCAAAATCGTAACAGTTCATAATGCCTCCGGAAATGAAAATGTTATCTTCATTATATGGTACTAATGGGCGGTTGTCAAGCATAAAAAAGCGGCGCAGTGCGCCGCTTTTTTTATGCTAATAATTCTTTATATGCTTTTTTTAGTTCGTGGAGCTTTTCTTGGCTGTCTTCATAGCTTGTGCCTACGACGCAGCTATAGAGCTTGATTTTCGGCTCGGTACCGGAGGGACGCAAGATAAAGAATCCGCCACCGGAGAGTTCAAAATATAAAACATTGGAAGGCTCATAGCTAAGCGCTTCTTTCTTACCGGTGACATAGTCTAAACGGAAGCCCTCTTGATAGTTTCTAAAGGCTGTAATTTGGGTATCTCCAATGGTACGGAACGGGTTTTCGGCAACCTTTTCCAACATGGCATTCATGCGTTCCATGCCGTCAATGCCTTCCATATACAGAGATTCGGTATTTTCAAGGAAATAACCGTAGGTTTCGTATATATCTGTTAAGGCATCTGCCAGGGTTTTACCTTGCTTTTTATAAAATGCAGCGGCTTCACATACTAAAAGTGCCGCGCTGACGGCATCCTTATCCCGGGCATATGTGCCGGGGAGGTAGCCGTAGCTTTCTTCAAAACCAAACAGATATTCACCGCCATCGGGGTTTTGTTCATGGTCTTTCATGATGCCGGCAATAAATTTAAAGCCGGTATAGACCTGATACAGCTTCACGCCGTGCGCCTTTGTGATGGGCTCCAGCATGTTAGTGGATACAATGGTGCTGACGACATAATCCTCCGGTTTTAGGTTCTTTTTCTGAGAAAGAATGTATTCTGTGAGGAGCACACCGGTTTGATTACCGTTAATAATCTGATAGCCGCCATCCTTTTTACATAAAACACCTATGCGGTCAGAATCAGGGTCTGTGCCGATGATGATGTCAGCGTCCTTTTCCATGGCAAGCCGGGTTGCCATTTCAAAACCCTCAGGGTCTTCCGGATTCGGGGATTTAACCGTGGAGAAGTTCGGGTCTTTTACTGCCTGCTCGGGAACCGGAAAGACCTGTGAAAAGCCCATTTCGGTAAGGGCACGCATCACCGGCTTGTAACCTGTGCCGTGGAATGGCGTGTAAACGATTTTTAAATCATCTTTCATTTCATTTATGACGGCAGGATTTTTCACGCATGCCTTTACAGCAGCCATGTAAGGCTGTAACACATCCTCGCCGATGACTTGCAAAAGACCGCTGTCTTGTGCATCTTGCATGCTTGTATATTTGACGCCGGTAAACATGTCGATTTGCTGGATAAAGGATAAAACGGTTGCAGAATCTTTGGTGTTCATCTGGGCGCCGTCTTCACCATACACTTTGTAGCCGTTATATTTTGCCGGATTGTGGCTGGCAGTAATCATGATACCGGAGGCCGTGTTGAGATAACGAACGGCAAAGGAAAGAGCAGGAGTTGGCTGCATTTCGCTGTAAATGAAAACACGAATGCCGTTTGCAACCAGCACACAGGCGGCTTCCCATGCAAACTCCTCAGAGTAATGCCGGCAGTCATAGGATATGGCAACACCGCGTTTTGCAAAGGCCTCCCCTTTTTGCAAAATATAAGAAGCGAGCCCTTGGGTAGCACGGCGCACGGTGTAAATGTTCATGCGGTTGGTTCCTGCCCCTAAAATGCCTCGAAGCCCCGCTGTGCCAAACTCTAAATTTTTATAAAAACGTTCTTCAATTTCTTTTTCGTTATCTGCAATGTCTAAAAGCTCAGCTTTTGTTACGTTGTCAGCTAACGAGCACCATTCATTATAGCGCTCCTTATATTCTTTTTTCATCGGGCAATTCATCCTTTCGGTGCTCAATCAATCGGAGCCTTTTACTCACTCCACATTATTTCTTCGTCCGCCGGTGGTGGCGTAACGGGTGCTATCGGTGCAGGTTGCTGGGGTGCGGGATTCGCAGGGGTCCCTACCCCAGGTTCACTTCCGGTGCCGGAAGCGTTCCCTGCTTCAGGCGTGAGAGACGGATTTACCACTTCACCTTCAGCAGGCGGATTGCTTGCCCCTGTACCGGGTGCTGTTTCGTTTAAGCCCAGATCTTCATTTTCAATGGTTTCATCAATTAAATCTTCCGGATCTGTTTCTTCCTCGTGAGAATAACAAAAGCTGCTGGGCTGCGTACCGGATTTAAAGTATTCCGTTCGTTTGTTTTCACAGGTGCCGGTGGCGATTCTGCCGCTTTCCTGACACACAACTCTCGAAACCATACCGTCCGGCACGGGGATTTTATTAATTGTTTCATTCTGGTGAATTTTCGTCATAACCTGTCTCCAAGCGTTTGTGCAGGGGTTGTACATGCCGCTCATGGACTTGGGACTATCGTAACCGGACCAGACAACGCCAACATAATTCGGCGTAAAGCCGGCAAACCAACGGTCGATGTCGTGGTCGGTTGTACCGGTCTTGCCGGCAGAAAATACATTGCCTAACCGTGCGGCAGTACCGGTACCATAATCTACAACGCCGGAAAGCATATGCACCATGGAGTAAGCGGTTGTCTCGCTCATTGCACGAACCGTTTTGGGCTTGTTCTCTAAAATAACACGGCCGCTGGAGTCTACAACTTTAGTATATGTGGTTGGTGTTGTATATATACCATTGTTTACAAAGCTTGAATAAGCAGCGGTCATCTCTAAAACGGAAACACCGTCTGTTAAACCGCCTAAGCCTAATGAACTTAAATACTTGTCAGTATGAATTTCTCCGTCAGCACGTTTTTCAGAGCTGACTAAAGTTGTAAAACCTAACCGCTTTGTCATAAAATCAAAGGAACGGTCAACGCCCAGTTTATCCAGTATACGAACAGCCGGTGTATTACGGGATTTTTCCAGTGCCACCCGTGCTGTGATGGGACCCATAAACGACCCATCGGCGTTTTTAGGGGTCCAGTTACCAATGCGAATGGCTGTATCGTGTACCACAGTTGCCGGCGTAATCACACCGTATTCAATAGCCGGCGCGTAAACAGCAAGCGGCTTGATAGAGGAGCCGGGCTGACGCAGGGACTGTGTTGCACGGTTTAAAACACGGTTGCCGACTTTTTCGCCGCGACCGCCGACAATCCCCTTCACCTGACC
>JAFWAT010000020.1 GCA_017507525.1 Clostridia bacterium
CAGGTCTTTGGTAGAATCATTTAAAGGCACATGCAGCGTAATGTAATCACTGTTTGCAAACACCTCATTAATGTCTTTTGCCTTATGTATGCTTCTGGACAGATGCCAAGCTGAATCAATGGTCAAATACGGGTCATAACCAATAACGTCCATGCCCAGGTTCTGAGCAGCATTTGCCACCATAACGCCAATGGCACCCAGACCGATAACACCCAGCTTTTTGCCCTTGATTTCCGGACCAACAAACTGGCCTTTACCTTTTTCAACCAGCTTCGGCACTTCTGCGCCTTTACCAATTAAGGTTTTTGCCCATTCGATACCGCCGGTAATGTTACGGCTGGCTAAAAACAGTGCAGAAATAACCAGCTCCTTAACTGCATTGGCATTCGCACCGGGGGTGTTAAACACAACGATACCCTTATCTGTGCAAGTATCGATGGGAATGTTGTTCACGCCGGCACCGGCACGGGCAACAGCCTTTAAGCTGTCAGCCAGTTCCATGTCATGCATGGAAAAGCTGCGAAGAATAATACCGTCAGGGTTCTGACAATCATCGGTCACCCGATAGTTGTGTGCGCCGAACTTTTCAAGACCTTGCTCGGCAATTTTATTTAAAGTTAAAATATCAAACATTTTACTTCCTCATTTCTTAGTTGTTCTTTTCAAATTCCTTCATGAAAGCAACCAGTTTCTCGACACCTTCAACCGGCATTGCATTATAAATGCTTGCACGCATACCGCCTACGGTGCGGTGACCCTTTAAGTTCACAAAGCCTGCTGCCTTTGCTTCTTTAATAAATTTCGCATTTAATTCATCAGAATCTGTTACAAAGGGAACGTTCATCAAAGAACGGTCCTTGGCAACAACTGTGCCACGGAACATGTTAGATTCGTCTAAATAGTCATATAAAATCTTAGCCTTTTTCAGGTTGATTTCATACATTGCTTGGATACCGCCCAGCTCTTTGAGCCACTCGAGCACCAGCTTGCAGATATAAATACCGTAGGTCGGCGGGGTGTTATACATAGAGCCGTTATCCACATGAATCTGGTAATCAAACATAGTGGGTGTGCCCTCTTTTGTAAAGCCCAAAAGGTCTTCACGAATGATAACCACAGTAACACCGGCGGGACCCATGTTTTTCTGTGCGCCGGCATATAACATACCGAACTTGGATACATCAATAGGCTGAGACAGAATATTGGAAGAAATATCTGCTACTAAGGGAACATCACCTGTATCCGGCAGGCTGGTATAACGTGTGCCGTAAATTGTGTTATTAAAGGTGATGTGGAAATAGTCTGCATCCTTTGTAAAGGTAGCAGGGTCTAATTCGGGAATATAGGAAAAGGTTTTATCTGCCGAACTTGCAACACGGTTCACCGTGCCATATTTCTCTGCTTCCTGTGCAGCCTTTTTAGACCACTGACCGGTGATGACATAGTCAGCCTTACCGGTTCTCATCAGGTTCAGAGGAATCATGGCAAATTGACTAGAGGCACCACCCTGCAGAAACAGAACCTTATAGTTGTCAGGAATCTGCATCAGCTCACGAAGAAGGGATTCTGCACCGCCGATAATTGCTTCATAATCTGCTGAACGGTGACTCATCTCCATAACGGACATGCCGCTTCCTTCGTAGTTTAACATTTGCTCTGCTGCCTTTTCCAGAACGGCTTCCGGTAACATGGAAGGACCGGCTGAAAAATTGTACACTCTACCCATTTGTAAAACCTCCATTTAGTATAATATGCTAAACTCTGCGTTCATTTTTTGCCACGAAGGCTCCACCTTTGGTTGGATTTTTGGGCAAAAAAATAAAGAGAATTTTATCATTTAAAATATTATATTACAATCTAAAATAAATGTCAATAAAAACAACCTAAATAACTAAACAGTTACAAAAATATTTTATAAATTTAAAACGATTCAGAAAAAAATTTTTAAATATGCTTCCCTTTTCTGTTTTTCTATGTTATAATGGCTATGATATAATAATTTATATCAGCACAAAATGTGTATTGAGCTTAAGGAGGTGCAAAAATGGCTTATAAAATTACAGACGAATGCATCAGCTGTGGTGCTTGTGAAGCAGAATGCCCGGTTTCCTGCATCAGCGCTGGTGATGATGTTTACACAATTGACGCTGATAGCTGCATCGATTGCGGTAACTGCTCAAACGTATGTCCCGTAGGTGCTCCTGTAGGCGAATAATCGCGTCAAACATTACATAACACGAAGCACGCTTCTGTTAACAGCGAGGCTGCAGCAAAACACTTGCTGCAGCCTCTTGTTTTGTGTTTACCAGATATTACACCTTGCCACACGCTGCATGACTCCTGTATAATAGATGTATAGTTAAAATTAAGGAGTGGCTTTCATGCAACACAAACCAAAGAAACCAAGAGCAGTCACAAAAATGCATTGGGCTGCCCGTTTCGTCATTCAATATGGTACGCTTTTCTCTCTTTTTTTCTTACTCTGTGGTTTTTTCTTTCCCAGAGCGTCTTTTTATGCCATATCTATCTGCCAAAGTGCTGTGTATTCTTTTGCCGTTTCCATTATTGGCGGCTTACTGCTGGATGTAATTGCTGTGCGGCGCGGCATGGATGAATAAGAGGCTATGACTCTATCAGTTTTGCAACCAAAACTGTCATATCGTCTTTTGCCATACCGCCCCCTGCCTCGATGGCAGTGCGCAAAATGATGTCTGACAGTTCCTGCGGCGAAGCCCCTTCATAGTCTGCAATAACCTTTGAAATTCTGCTGTTTGTGCTGTCTTCCAAAACATCTGTCACACCGTCTGTTACCAAAACAACCATATCCCCCGCCTTAGCAAAGGATAAATCACAATCCGGCTCAACCTCAGAAAGAATACCTGCCGGCAGTGAGGTACAGCCGATTTTTTCCACCGTGCTGCCCCGTTTCACATAGGAACTGGCGGCACCGATTTTGATAAACTCCAGCGCACCGGAATACAGATTGACCAAGCATAAATCCGCCGTTGCAAAGCTCTCCCGCTCCGCACTGACCATAAGCACACTGTTTATCAGGCGCAGGGCGGTTTCCTTATCAAAACCCGAATCAATAAGCCTGCGAATCAGGTAAATGGTCATGCTACTTTGTGCTTCTGCCGAACCGCCATGGCCCATTCCATCGGAAAGCGCCAGAATGTATCGACCGTCTGCCGACGCAGAAGACATATGATAATCGCCGCTTTTGCCGCCATTTTGTCCCGCAATTTGCGCAAAGCCTGACTCTATGGAAAACCGTGCCCGTTCTAAAAATTTAAGTCGGCAAGTCCCTTTTCCGCAGGTTGTGGGAAGTTTTAGCATAGGTATGCCAACCGCACCGCTGATAACCGCTGCAACACGGTTTGAGCACACCCTGTCACCGCCGCAGTTTTGCATCATAAGGGTTACTTCCAACCCATCACCGTTTACAACCCGCACCTGACCGGCTTCTATCCCTGCCCGATCAAGAGCAGCAGCAATTTTTCGTTCCAGACGGATGCTGTCTGACGGTTCACACACCAGTTCGTGCTTTAAATTTGCCAGAACCGAAGATACATTTTTAAACTGTGCAGCAACCAGATTACGGCTTTCTGCCACACGTCCCGCCCAAAGCAAATTCACTTTATGTACATCATAATTTTTATTCAGTGTTTCCAAAAAATCTCCCATGCGAATGCATTTATGTTTAAAGGCCTCCGGAACATCTTCCATCTCTCCGCGCCCCCGCAATTCCATGCGGTTATATAAGGTTAACAAAGCATGTCTTGTCTGATTGTACTCTTTTTGCCAGCAATAATTCATTAATGTACACCCACGGCAAACCTGATCTGCCGTTCTGTCAAACAAATAGCCCGGGTCACGAACCTCGCTGTCAACCCTTTTTTCCACAGCCTCATTAAAGATTCCCGAAAGTTCAGAAAAAGACTCTGAAACCTCTGTCAGCTTGTCCTCCATAATTTCGCGAATCCGCAGCACCGAGTCTTCCTGATACCCCGGTGCCTTCATAACCTCTCCAAATAAAGATAGAAACCGATCCGGTATTAAAAATAAAAGAACGCCGGAAGCCACGATGCACGAAAAGGCTACCACTGTGTTAACCGACTGGCTAAAATACAACGCTGCTAAGCTGTTAGCAATAAAAAAACCGATGACAACGCCCCATCTTCCCTTTTTTTGAAGCAGCCCGGAGCACAGTGCACTGACACCGTAAACCGCCACCACCTGCGCCGGCAGAACATCTGATATGCTGTTAACCACACCCAGCGTCAGGCCGGTGGCGCAGGAAAGAGAAAAACCGCCGGATATGCCTGCAACAAAAATAATAACAAGACTCAAAACATGAGCAACATCTTGCAAAAAAGGAATCCCCTGCAGGCTTAAAATAACACCGGCAGCAAGAACCACCAGACTTAAGCTCTCTACAGGTTCAAAAACCTTGCGCTCCGTAACACCCCGCAAAACAATAACTGCTTTATCAAAAGCAAAATATGACAAAAATACCAAGATGGATTCCAACACCTGAAACAACATGTCATAGAGCAAAAATCCGTTGAATATAACAAAAATCATACCGGTTACCATTAAAGAAACCGATGATACAACAGCATACAACCAAGGATTTTCCAAAAATTCCTTCTCCATTAAAATACAAAATACCATGGTAATCACAAGAGCGCCTATGTACTTTAAAGATACAATGCCCATCCCGGCTGCAATAACACCGAAGCAAGCAGCAATAATGCCCAAGCCCTGTTTTTGCTTGGGGAACGCCGCTACAAAATATGACAGGCCAAAAGGAGAAAGAGCCCCGAACATAAAAATCTTGTTCAAAAGAAACATAAGACAATACTCAACCGTCTCCAAAAGGCTGAAGTGATACACTCTCTTTCTCTGTTTTCTCACAGGGATTCCCATGCGTTTATAGGATTGAATTTCTTGATTTGTCATTTGTATGCCTCCAATAGGAAATTTTTGGTATTTCCATTATATACCAATCTTTTTAAAAATTTTGTCAAATTCTGTTTGTCTTTCAAAAAAACTTATCGACTTTTTTTGACAAAGCAATACTTTTTAAATAAAAGATGAAAAAATCTCCTTTGGCTGTTTTCTTTTGACAAAAAATATGATATAATATTATAATGATAAAATAGGACAATTAAAAACAGGAGGCATTGCCTTGAAAGAAAAAATATACACCATTCCCTTAACAGATGCTTTTGCAGAAGGCGGAGAATGTCCTTTTTGCACTTTGGAAAAAAAGCTGGAGGCTGAGCAGGTTACCTATGCTTTGGGGGCTTCCATGATGGAACCGGACAGTCGCATTATTTCTAACAAAAAAGGTTATTGCCGGCGGCACTTTGAGCAAATGAGCCGGGAGGGAAAGGCTTTGAGCCTGGGCCTAGTCCTTGACACCCACTTAAACGAATTAATACAAAGCTTAGAAGAGGCCGTGGCTACTCCCAAAGCAAAGGGCGGCTTGTTTAAAAAATCTTCTGAGGTTGACCCTCTGGCAGCCGTTTTAGAAACAAATCAAAATTCCTGTTTGATTTGTGATAAGCTGCACCACACCTTAGAAAAATTTTCCGAAGTTTTTTGGTATCTTTATAAAAATGAACCTGATTTTAAAGAAAAAGTTGAAACATGTCAGGGTTTTTGCCTGCCCCACTTTAAGCTGCTCTTATCCTGTGCAGACCACGAACTTTCAGGCAAAACATTAGAAGAAGCAAAAGCTGAGATCATTGCTTTAGAGCTTTCACATTTAAAACGCATTAACGACGAGGTAAATTGGTTTACCAAAAAATTTGATTACCGCAACCAAAATGAGCCTTGGGGCAACTCAAAAGATGCGCCCCAGCGTGCGATGGAAAAACTGTCTAAATTCTTGTAAAAAGCGAGGGAAACGCCTTGAAAACAGTGTTGGGGTTAACCGGCGGTAGCGGCTCGGGCAAAAGCCTGGCAGCCGATTATTTTAAAACGCACGGCGCATACATCATAGATGCCGATCAAATTGCCAGGCAGATTACTGAGCCCGGCAAACCGGCTCTTTTGGAAATTGCAAAAAGCTTTGAGGATATTCTTATGCCGGATGGCAGTTTAAATCGCAAAAAGCTGGGATCTTTAGTGTTTCGCGACCCGGATGCCCTGCATAGGTTAAATACAATTACGCATACATATATCATTGAGGAAATCAAAACCCTCCTTGCAAACAGCTGGCATGACTTTATAGTGATTGATGCACCGCTCCTGCTTGAGTGTAATTTAGACCGGCTGTGTACGGCTTGTGCCTGTGTTTTAGCAGATACCGCTTTGCGAGTCCGCCGCATTATGACGCGCGACAAGCTGACAGAAGCACAGGCGCGTGACCGCATCAATTCACAAAAGGAGAATGATTTTTATAAAAGCCGTTGCCGGTTTGTCATTGAAAACAATGGTGACGCCGCTTCTCTGTATGCTGCACTTGATCAATTGTTAAAGGAGCTTTTATCTTGAGAAAAAAGAAAAAACGAATCAAATGGGGGCGTTTTTTTACCCTGGCACTCCTCATCGTTCTCATTTGCAACCTGGGAAACATTGCCCGGAAGATATATCCGGTTAAACATATGGACTCTATAAAAAAATATTCTGCTAAGTATGAGGTAGACCCTTACCTGATTATGAGCGTGATTAAAACAGAGAGCAACTTTAATGCTGATGCTGTTTCCCACAAAAACGCCACAGGACTTATGCAGATTATTGAACCTACCGCCTTTTGGCTGGCAGACCGGATGGAGCTTTCTGGTTTTAGCTATGAAGACATAAAAGAACCCGAACTGAATATTCAAATGGGCTGTTACTACATCAGCTATCTGCTATCACTTTATAACGGCAACGCAGGCACCGCCCTTGCCGCCTATAACGCCGGTGAAGGCACAGTGGATAAATGGTTGACAAATGAGGAATATTCAAAAGATGGCGAAAACTTAAGTTATATTCCCTATCCGGAAACCCGGCATTATATTACAAAAGTGACAAACAATCAAAAAATCTATCAGGCTTTATACGAATTTTCCGTTCCCGATCAGAATATTGCATTGCAATAAGCCGGCGGCAGGATAAAGAAAAGGAAGGATGCAAAATGACAAAGGAAAAGTTTTTGATTATTGATGCAAACAGCATTATTAACCGCGCTTTTTACGGCATTCGACTGCTCACCACCAAAGACGGCACCTATACCAACGCCGTTTATGGTTTTTTAAATATTTTTTATAAATTTAAAGAAGAAATTAAGCCGGATTATATTGCCGCAGCATTTGATTTAAAAGCACCCACCTTTCGCCATAAAATGTTTGACGGCTACAAAGCCACACGCCACCCCATGCCGCAAGAGCTGGTGCCGCAGATTCCTCTTTTAAAAGAGGTTTTATCAGCACTGAAGATTCCAATTTTAGAAAAAGAGGGCTATGAAGCAGACGACATCATCGGAACAGTCTCCAAAAAATGTACCGATGCCGGCATCGGTTGTATGATTTTAACCGGGGACAAGGATGATTTGCAGCTTGCAACTGAAGAAAATAAAATTTATCTTGTCACCACACGTATGGGCAATACGGACACGGAGATTTTTGACGCTGACCGCGTTTTTGAAAAATACGGCGTAACCCCCAAGGAATTTATTGATGTAAAAGCCATTATGGGTGATTCCTCCGACAACATCCCCGGTGTTCGTGGCATTGGTGAAAAAGGTGCTCTTTCCTTAATTTCAAAATTCAAAAGCTTAGATGCCGTTTATGAAAATTTAGAATCAGGTGAAATCACCAAAGCTATGAAGGCAAAGCTTGCAGAACATAAAGACACCGCATTTTTATCCAGAACGCTTGCAACCATTGATTGCGATGTGCCTATCGAGTTTAATTTAGAAGATGGCCGCGAAAAAGCCGGCAATTATAAAACCCTGCAGGCGCTGTATACCCGTCTTGAATTTAAAAGCTTTTTAAAGCGTCTTTCTGCTGAAACGCCTGAGGAGGCCAAGCCGGAGCAGACCCAAAGTCAATGTGAAGCCATCACGCTGACAGAGCCGGAAGCGTTAAAGGAATTGTTAAAAAACGATACGGTTTTTTATCAAATAGACACAAAAAGCAACCTGGTCTACCTTGCAACAAAGGCTTCCTGCGCGGCTTGCGCACCTATAAGTGGTAACTTTTTGCCCCTTTGGAAAGCGTTCTTTGAATGCCCCAACACCAAAAAAATCACCCACGGCGCAAAGGAACAGTTTATATTCCTCAGTTCCTTGGGCATAACATTAAAGGGCAACTTGTTTGATACAGCCATTGCCGCCTACCTGACAGAACCGGGCAGGCGGGATTATCAACTATCTGAGCTTTGTTTTGACCTGTTAGGATTGAATTTCGGCGGCGACCAAACCGGTGAGCAGCTATCCTTTATGGACGAGCCGGCAGATACCCGTTCACCCTTCTTTGACGAAACAGCCGCGCTGGTTCCGCTTCACGAATACCTCCTCGCCCGTATGAAAGCCGAGGGTTCGCTAACTTTGTTTGAAACAGTAGAAATGCCTCTTGTGGAGGTGTTAGCCTCTATGCAAAATATTGGCATTTTGGTTGATAAAGAGCGGCTTTTAGAGTTTGGCGTAATGCTGGGCAGCGAAATTGACCGCTTAACAGACGAAATTTACGAACTGGCAGGGGAAGAATTTAACATTAATTCTCCAAAACAGCTGGGCGTTATTTTATATGAAAAATTAGGGCTTAAATCCTCTAAAAAAACTAAAACCGGCTACTCTACCAACGCAAGTACACTGGAAAAGTTGGCCGAAAGCCATCCCATTATCAATAAAATTCTGGAATATCGCCATCTTGCCAAATTAAATTCCACCTACGTGGATGGTTTAAAGGATGTTATTGACCCCCAAAGCGGCAGAATCCATTCCAACTTCCATCAAACTGTCACGGTCACCGGTCGCATCAGTTCTTCTGAGCCGAACCTGCAGAACATTCCCATTCGCACCGAGCTGGGGCGCGAAATGCGTAAAATGTTTGTTGCAGCTCCCGGGCATGTGCTTTTAGATGCAGACTATTCTCAAATTGAGCTGCGAGTGCTTGCACATATTGCAGATGACGAAACCATGATTGAGGCATTTAGCGCCGGTGAAGATATTCATGCCTCCACGGCTTCCAAAATTTTTGGTGTGCCCAAAGCGGAGGTTTCTACCGAGATGCGCACAGCCGCAAAAGCCGTTAACTTTGGCTTAATTTACGGCAAAGGCGAATTTTCTCTTGCCCAGGATTTAGGCATCTCCATGCGCGAAGCAAAGGCACACATTGAAGACTATTTAGGCTCCTTTCCTAAGGTGCGCAATTATATGAAAACCGTAGTAGAAGAAGCCAAGAAAAACGGATATGTTACCACCTTAATGGGTCGCAGAAGGGTGCTGCCGGAGCTTGCCTCAAGTAACTTCCAGCTCCGCTCCTTTGGTGAGCGTGCCGCCTTAAACACCCCCATTCAGGGAACCGCGGCAGATATCATTAAGCTGGCTATGGTACGGGTATACAACCGCTTAAAAGAAGAAAAGCTTGCCGCCCGTCTCATTCTGCAGGTGCACGACGAATTGATTGTAGAAGCGCCTTTGGGCGAAGCGGAAGCCGCAGGAAAAATTCTACGTGAGGAAATGGAACAGGCTTTTGCATTAAAAGCATCTCTCAAAGCCGATATGCACAGCGGACAAAGTTGGTATGATGCAAAATGATCAGCCACCAAAAGAAAGGAGCCAATATGTCATTTTCAAGTGATGTAAAACAGGAATTATGCCGTATAGAGCCGGAAACACCCTGTTGCCTGAAGGCAGAACTTGCAGGACTTTTAGCTCTTTCCGGTGTCCTCTTATCAGAAACGGACGGCGGCGGTCTTCGTTTCCGGACGGAAAACGAAGACGTGATGCGCCGCACACAAGAACTTCTTGCTGCATTGTTCGGCATAACACCGCTTAAATCTGTCATGAGAAAAAAGGGTGCCGGTAACATTTATACGCTGAGATTATTAAAAAATCAAACCTATAACCATATTATGAAAACCTTGGGTTTTTGGCGTGATGGTCGCATTAAATTTTCCGTTGACCCCTTTATTACAGCAGAATCCTGCTGTCGCCGTGCCTTTTTGCGAGGCGCATTTTTAAGTAGCGGTTCAGTTAATGCGCCGGAAAAAAGCTACCACTTAGAAATCGAAACCCATTATCATGGACTTTCCCGAGATATTCTGCAGCTGTTTGAGGATGAACAGCTTTCTGTCCGCAGTGTGATGCGAAAATCGAATTTCGTGATTTACATAAAAGACAGCGAAGAAATCGCCAACGCATTAACAGCGTTGGGTGCTACAGACTCTGCACTGGAGTTGTATTCCATCAAAGTGGAAAAGGATATGATTAACAAAATCAACCGACGGGTTAACTGCGAAACAGCAAACCTGACAAAAACCGCCAACGCCGCAGCCACGCAGATTAAAGCAATCAACAAGCTGCTTTCTTCGCACTTTGCATCCGATTTATCGCCGGCATTGTTAGAGCTTGCTAAGCTCCGGCTGGAAAATCCGGAGGCGAGCCTTACGGAGTTAGGCGGCATGCTAAAGACCCCCATCAGCAAATCCGGCGTAAACCGGAGATTGCAGAAATTAATTGCAATGGCAGAAGAAATGTAACACCACCAGAGAGGATGAAAAAAATGGCATTCGACGGACTGGTTGTCCGTGCCCTGGCACACGAACTAAATACAAAGCTAAACGGCGCAAGGCTCGACAAAGTGTATCAGCCTGAATCCGACGAGTTGCTTCTTGCCTTCCATACCCCCCACGGTGCTTATAAGGTCACCGTATCGGCAAATGCATCTATCCCCCGCATTGCGCTGACAGAAAAGACAAAAGAAAACCCTATGGTTGCGCCTATGTTCTGCATGCTGCTCAGAAAGCATTTAACCTCGGCACATCTTGTTTCGGTGTATCAGCCCGGTCTTGAGAGAATGCTCTGCTTTGAACTGGAAACCCGAAACGAATTAGGTGATCAGGTAACCAAAAAGCTGGTTGTGGAGATTATGGGGCGCCACTCCAACATTATTTTAGTAGACGAAAAAGGCAACATTTCAGACAGTATTAAGCGCATAGACTTTTCCGTCAGCTCAAAACGCCAGATTCTGCCAGGACTTCCTTATGAAATGCCGCCGGCACAGGATAAAACAGACCCCTTATCCTGCAATTTGGAAGAGTTTTTAAATGTTTTATCAGATTGCAGCGAAACAGAACGGTTAGACAAAGCTATTTTGAGCCGTTTTGCAGGCGTTAGCCCTTTGATTGCAAGAGAAATTGCCTACCGTGCCACCGGCGAAACAGACCCTCTTTGCGAGGATTTTAACTATGCTAAGCGCTTAGATGTTGCCACCATTATGCAGCAAATCTTTTCATCCGTTTCAGCAGGTGATTTTGCTCCCTGCTATCTGGTGAACAGTGAAACACAAAAGCTTATGGAGTTTTCCGCCATCCCCATCACCCAATACGCAGGCGGCGCAATGGTGTATCCTGAGGATTCCATGGGGTTTTTGATCAATCGGTTTTACTATGAGCGAGATAAAAAAGAGCGGATGCTGAGGCGAGGTTCTGACCTTTTAAAATTGGTTTCCACCCATATTGAGCGTTCTGCTAAAAAGTTAGAACGGCTCATGTCTGAGCTTTCTGACACGGAGCAAAGAGAAACCTGGCGCCAGTATGGCGAGTTGATTACCGCCAACATTTACCAGATAGAAAAAGGGATGGAAAACCTTCGTGTGCAAAATTATTTTGACGAAGAGCTTTCCATGGTGGTCATCCCCTTAGACAGCACCAAGAGCCCCGCTGCTAACGCACAGCGGTACTATAAAAAATATAACAAAGCAAAAACAGCTTACGCTGAGCTTTCAAAGCAAATTGAGCTGACGCAGGCAGAACTTGCCTATCTTGAAACCGTTGAAGAAGCCTTGCTTCGTGCAGAAACCGCCGCCGACCTTTCACAAATCGGCGATGAGCTGGCAAGCCAGGGGTATCTACGCCGCAGGCAAGAGCAAAAACGAAAAAAAGAGACACCAACCTCCCCTGCCTCCTTTAAAACTGCAGACGGATTTTTGGTGTACGCCGGCAGAAACAACAAACAAAATGATTATCTAACCTGTAAGCTGGCACAAAATAAAGACCTTTGGTTCCACACGAAGAACATCCCCGGTTCTCATGTTGTATTAAAATTTGAGATAGACCGCCCCTTTACCAGCGAAGCTATCACAGAGGCTGCATCCCTTGCAGCATTTTTGTCAAAGGCAAAAGAGGCAGATAAAGTGCCGGTTGATTACACTGAAATCAAAAATGTAAAAAAACCAAGCGGCGCAAAACCGGGATTCGTAATTTACACTACTAACCAAACCGCATATGTAACACCGAAAAATATGTCATAAAAAAAACACCCTCTCGGGTGTTTTTTTATAGCTAATTAATCTTTACCGTTTCCCATAAAGCATTAATGTAATCTAAGGTTTCAGGCTTCAAATTTCTGTATGCATTTTCGTTATACTGTGTGGTAAAGTCCTCAACCTTTCCATACAGAACGTTCATAGCCTCTTCACCCATTTCTTCCTGATAGCCTGCATTTTCATAAACTACCTTATTGGGCGATGCATAGTAGGTGTACTGGGCGTTAGCAATTGCTGCGTCTTCTGAGAGCATAAAATTAATAAAGCTTTCAGCCAGCGCCTGATTTTGACAGCAAGTAGGAATACACATGGCATCTACATAATAGTTGGTTCTTTCAGGGTAATAGAACTGAAGATCAACACCCTCTGCCTGAGCATCCTTCATGGTGAAATAATCCCCGGCATAATAAGCTCCGATTGCCGCCTCTCCAGATTCCATCATGTTATAAATTTCATCCATTACAAAGCTATATACAAAGGGACGCTGCTTGAGCAGTTCTTCATAAGCCGTATCCCAAACGGTTGTTTCCTCGGAATTGACATCCAGCCCCAGCTTATACATTGCCATACCAAAGGCATCACGGGAATTGTTAAACTGCAGAATTTTATCTGCATATTTTTCATTCCATAAAAGATCCCAGCTTCCGGTGTCGGCTTCTTCTACTTCGTTTGCGTTATAAATAACACCGATAATCCCGTAAGCATAGGGTACGGTATACTTAGCTTCCGGGTCATAGTAAAGACCTTTGAAGCTATCATCAATATTTTGATAATTGGGAATATTCTCATAGTTTAAGGGCAGGAGCATATTCTCCTCTGCCATTCTGGCAATCATGTAGTCAGAAGGAATCACAACATCATAGCTGACTGCACCGGAGGAAAGCTTGCTGTACATGTCCTCATTAGAAGCAAAGGTTGTGTAGTTAACCTTAACCTTCTGCCCATAGGTTTCCTGATACCACTTTTCAAATTCGTTCACGGTATCATAACTGCCCTCGCTGCCGTCGGAGATGTATTCCCCCCAATTATATACGTTTAAAACAAGTGTGTCAGAATTTCCACAGCCGGAAAGGCACAGGGCCGATGCCATCAGGATAGCCAAGAATAGTGCTAAAGCTTTTTTCATGATTGTTCGCTCCTTTTCAATCTTATTTTTCTTTGTTTTTTAAGTTCGCGCCACCGTTTGTCTTCTCCGCTCTCAACAAAATTATTGAGTAACAAAAGTGTCAGGGTGACAAAGAAAATAATGGTTGCCAAAGCATACATTTTGGGCGTTACCGTTTTTTTCGTCATGCCGTAAATACGAATCGGCAAGGTTTGAAAATCATTGCCGGAGGTAAAATAACTGATAACAAAATCATCAAGTGACAAGGTAAACGCCATAATCGCACCGGTAATAATGCCCGGCAAAATTTCCGGCATCGTTACCTTTAGAAAAGCTCTAAACGGCGTGCAACCCAAATCCATTGCCGCTTCCGTCAGGTCCCGTTCCATTTGCTGCAGCTTTGGCAGCACCTGGAAAATAACATAAGGCAGGCAAAAGGTGACGTGGGCAATGAGCATTGTCCAAAAATTCAAGCTGGTAGATGCCCCGAAAAGCCGACCCACGAATACAAACACCAGCATCATGGAAATACCGGTGATGATGTCCGGATTAATCATGGGAATGTTGGTCACCGTGTTCACCGCCATACGATACCAGCGGTTTTTCAGCTTGTGTATTCCCACTGCCGCCGCGGTGCCCATCACTGTGGAAATCACCGTGGCTGCCACAGCCAAAATCAGTGTATTCTTAACGGATTCCAAGGTATTTTCATCATGAAACAGCTCTTGATACCATTTAAGTGAAAAGCCCGAAAAAACCGAAAGACTTTTTGCCTCATTAAAGGAAAAAACCAAAAGCACTAAAATGGGAGCAAACAGAAAAATAAAAATAAGCGCTGTATAAAGCTTTGATGTTATTTTCAATTTACTCACCCCCATACACAAGCCGCGCCGTCAGGTATTTCACCAAAGCCATGCACGCAAGTAAAATGACCATTAAAATAAAGGCTATGGCTGCTGCAAAATGCAAGTTGTTGGCTATGTACTGCCCTTCAATGGCGTCACCAATTAAGAAAAACTTGCCGTTACCCAATTTCTGCGAAATATAAAAGGTGCTGATAGACGGAATGAGTACCATGGTAATGCCGGATATAACCCCCGGCAAGCTCAAGGGGAAAATCACCCGTTTGAACACCGAAACGCTGTTACAGCCCAAATCCCTTGCAGCTTCTAATAGCTTACCGTCCATCTTGGCTAAAATGGAATAAATCGGCAGAATCATATAGGGAAAATAGTCATAAACCATGCCGATAACAACCGCCGTTTCTGTTCCGATAATGTGAATTTTATCAATGCCAACAAGGCCTAAAAGCCCATTTAAAATACCAGTGTCTTGCAGAATGGTCATCCAGGCATAGGTACGAATTAAAAAGTTCATCCACATAGGAATCATAATCAGCGTTACCAGTGTTTTCTGCGTTCTCACTTTTGCCCGTGCCATGATATATGCCATGGGATATCCCATTAAAAGACAAACCAGCGTTGAAATGGCTGCAAGCTTTAAAGAGCGCATAAAAATAACAAGATATGTGCGCACCTCGCCGATTGTACCATCATCAGCTTTGAGTTCACTGGTTGCCGTAAAAAAGCGAGTTATGTTTTCTGTTGTAAATGCAAAATTATCATCTGTAAAAGCATAATACGCCACAAAAATCAGGGGCACCAAAATAAACAAGAGCGACCAGGCAGAGTAAGGTGCCAAGGCAAGACTCATGCCGCCCCGTTTTTTTGTTTTGACTGAGGTTTGCATGGTCACGCCTCACCTCCCGGGTCAGAGAGCTCATCGAGTTCATTGGAATAGGAGGAATAGTCACCAAACATACCGGAGTATTTTGATTTTTTCATAATATGAATGGCATCAGGGTCTAAAGAGATGCCGATGCGGTCATCAACACTGGCTGAATCCGTTGTCTGAATCATCCATTTAAAACCGCCGATATCCACAATAATTTCGTTGTGAACACCCATGAAGGTTACTGCTGTTACCACACCCTGCAGCATTGCATTCTCTAAAGGCACAATGTCAACATCCTCAGGCCGAACCACAACATCCACCTGCTCACCCTGTGCAAAACCTGCATCTAAGCACTGGAAGGTATGGCCCGAAAAGCTGACCCTATAATTTTCAAGCATGACACCATCAATGATATTGCTCTCGCCAATAAAATCTGCTACAAAGGCATTTTGAGGCTCATTGTAAATATCCGTCGGGGTACCAATTTGCTGAATCTTGCCCTCGCTCATAACCACAATGGTGTCAGACATGCTGAGTGCCTCTTCCTGGTCATGGGTAACAAAAACGAAGGTAATCCCCGTGGTTTTTTGAATTTTTTTCAGTTCCTGCTGCATGTCCTTTCTGAGCTTTAAATCAAGCGCACCCAAAGGCTCATCTAAAAGCAACACCTTGGGGTGATTAATCAGCGCTCTTGCAATGGCAACACGCTGCTGCTGACCACCGGAAAGACTGGTCACACTGCGCTCTGCAAAATTAGAAAGCATAACAAGTGACAGCATCTTTTCCACCTTTTCGCGAATTTCTTTTTTGGGAACCTTGCGCTCCCGCAGGGGAAAAGCCACATTTTCAAAGACATTCAGATGCGGAAACAGGGCATACTTCTGGAATACCGTGTTCACGTTCCGCTTGTGAGGCGGTACATCGTTGATTTTTTCATTCATAAACAGAATATCGCCACAATCCGGATGTTCAAAGCCGCCAATCATGCGGAGCATGGTAGTCTTACCGCAACCTGAAGGACCTAATAGCGTAATAAATTCATTATCATAAATATCTAAACTGATATCGTCTAAAATCAGTTCTCCGCCAAAGGCTTTAGAGATATTTTTCAGTTCAATCACTTTTTTCATGGTCCTTCTCCTTACACAAGCATTAAAAAAGGGTATGCCGCCATGTAGCAACATACCACTTGTAAGAAACAAAGTCATGAAAACTCCTGCACGCAGGAAACATTATCACGTTGTCTTATCCCAATGGGTTTAGAGTCTATATAGCAAAGATTACTTTTACCACTCTTATTGACCATTTCACAAGTTATATGCCACATGGCATTGGTTTATAGTCACCAACTTATAAAACTTGAGCTTTTAACTCAATCAATAAGGCAACAGAAGTTGCCAACCGCACAAGCGGTTTTCGGCATTTGACCCGGCTGTCCGTATGGCCTTAGCCGACAAAAACATCGGCGGTCAGTTTATCTTGCTTCGGAAAACTCTTTTCCGATTGAGATGTGACAAATTATAGCACATTTTTTGTGTTTTGTCAAGGTTTTTTACGCAGTTATTTCCCCATTCTCTTCTATCTGTGATAAAATAATTTTTCTATCCCGGTTAGCAGCAGACAAAACAAATTGCATGGATATGGTGACAAAGCACATCATAATACCAAATATTAAAAAGGCAATCTGATAACTTCCAAAAAAATCATAGCAGAAATTGCCAAAGGGTGACCCCAAGGCAAACCCTGCATAGCTTGCCGATACAAACAGCCCTACAAACTTATCAAAGTCCTTATTACCAAACATCTCGCAGGCAAAAAGCGGAAGCATAACCGTCTCAAGCGGCAGGGCAAAGGAACCGGCAAAACCTCTTACAAAGGCAAGCACCTGACCGGCAGGAGAATTTGTCAACACGATAAGACCAAACAGAGATACAAAAGAACAAACAAAGCAAATATTCATAGACACACGCATGCCGAACCTATCATAGAAAAAGCCAGTTGTAAACTTTGATATTGTCAAGATAATACTGGTAAAGCTTGTAACCAGCGCCACAAAGCCTACATCAAGTCCAATGTCATACATATGCGGAACTGCAATACCACTCAATCCTTGAAGCGACATACCTGTTAAAAACATACGAAGCATCGCAACATATAAATATGGTTTTCTGATGGCATCATCGTAGTCCATACCTTCCCAACCAGTGCCCCGGACTTTTCGTTTTTTTGCCGGAACCACAGTCTTATCTTCCCCACCGTCTTTCGGATTCTCTCTGAAAAAAATAACAATCAGCAACAGTGCTACTGTCAAAATAGCCGAAACCAAAAGGTAAGAGGTTCTATACCCAAATGGTTTTCCCTCTTGAAAGATGATAGGCGATAAAATCTGAACGGCAATGGCACCGCCTAAGCCGTTAGCGGCAAGCGTTGCACCTGTGATAGTTCCAATGTTTTTTTTGCACCACTTATGGATAATGGCACTCACCATGGTTGTGCTTGTCCAGGAAAGTCCAATTCCCAGGAAAATGCTGGCTATGTAAAATGTATATACGCTCGTAGCTACAGCGTTAATGAGTGCAAAAGCAATCAGACAGACAAAGCCTGCACAAATTAGTTTTTTGGTGCCAAAACGGTATACCAGCCTACCGAAATATAAGTTGACAATGGTAGAGGTAACATATCTGAAACTATCGTTAAACGCAAATGCACCCCTTGGAATGCCAAGCGCATCGGTAATAGCCGTCAGATACATGGTCCTGCCACTACTGCAAAACCCCATACTGGTCAGAATCATCATAAAGCAAATGCCAATTATAACCCACGCATAATCAAACTTTTTCGTTTGTTTTTCACCATTTTCCATATCCATATGCCTCCGCCGAGTTTATTTACCTTTTCATTATAGCAAGGAATCAACAATTGTAAATGGAATTTATATAACAATATGGAATTTTTGAAACATAACCGACATTTTATATTGTGTTTTCTGTCTGTATGTTAGAAAAACAAGAGATATTGTACACACGGGAAAAATCATCTTTGACAACATAGAAGATTTGTGAATTGTTTGTTTCCGGCACAAAGACAGTAAGCCACACAGCAAAATTGAAATCTGTGCTACCCATTCCTTTATTATAAGGGTTTCCGGCTCTGTTTTATGTAATTTTTATAACCAAGTTGACCTTTTTTCATTGTCCGTTTTTACCGGACTTATTCATGATAACACCGCAAAATAATAAAGACAACCTTTCTTTCGAAAAATTGTCTCTATTATTTTCTTGGTATTTGTTATGTTTTAAAACTTATTTAACAAAATTTTTCTTAGCTTTTTTCATAGCTAAGATACGATTCATTTCGTTATAAACTATCATATACCCTTCATCAACACCCATGCCCGGTTTTGCAAGAATCTGAACAGGCTGGGTCGCCATTGCACAATGCACACATACCTGGGCACTACGGTCAGTTTCATTACATGTACCGCCCTGATAAGCGCCAATTCCTTTTTCTTTGCAATATAACACTGCCTCAATAGTATTATTAATGCCTCCAAGGTCAGGAGTCTTGATCTGCACCATGTGACCTGCTTTATGATCGGCAAAAAGCTTTATATCTTCAAGTGTGTTACACCATTCATCTGCAACAAGCTCTACATCGCAATTTCTGTCATCAAGCTCTTTGGTAAGGGCAGCCAAAGCCGTCATCTGTGTCTCTCGGTCACAATCACAGTCCATAGGACCCTCAATGCGGATTTTGAAAGGTTTTGCAATTTCTCCTATTTCCTCTATGTAATCTGCCATTGCCTTATAGTTGTTGTTTCCAAAGGCAGCGCCTATTGTTCCATACACATCTATGTGCATAACCGGAGAATAATCTTCACTTGAACGGAAATTCAAAATACGCTCCCGCAGCCAAGCTACATATTCTTTAAGCTTTTCGCCGTTTCTGCCAAGCTTTGTGTCAACGTTATTAATAAGAGCATGCGGAAGAACCTGTGCTCCTTTTAGAATCATCTTATCCGAATTGTCATAGCGGTCATCACCTGACTGCGTGAAAATCGGAATGGGTGTTTCTGATACAGTACATCCGTACTCATCAGCTACAACCTCACACATCATTCTGCCTGTTGCCTTTGCAACTGCGTCAAGTATTGCCTGCGATACGCCATAACGAATAGCTGTATGAAGACGTTTACCGTCTACACAAATAGCTTCCATCATCGCACATAAATCACGGAAATTGTCAGCTTCTTTTCCAACCAGTTCAGGCTTTATATATGTATCAATAACAGGTATAAAATCTGCTGCAAGGAATAGCGGGTCACGACCACCTGCGCCTGAATATTGAACAGCGGCACAGTCGCCAAACGCAATCTGTCCATCTTCCAATACGATCATAACAGAGATAGACTCACCTGCCTGACGAACAGAACGAAAACCCTCGGTTACAGGGTCACCTGTATAAAACACGCCATCATGACCTGCACCCTGCTTAATGGCACGTTGGTCATCAAAGTAAAAGCCTGTGCGACCCGGTGAACAAACAACATCTATAATTTTCATAATAAAGTTCTCCTTTATATTAATATTTTGGACGACCAACCAAACGGCCTTTACCGATAGCGTATACATCATCAATTACCATCTGGAAAGAGGCCTTACGATTTTCGGCAGCTGCACGCTTGTCGATTTTTTCTCTGTGGAAATCGATAAGCTCCTGACTAAACGGAAGATTACCAGTATCTAAGATGCGAACAGCACCATCATTATCACGGCACGGCAACATCTTACCCGCGTTTGCACGGCAAGGAGCAAACGGAACATCTAAAACACCCGCCTCAACACCACGGCAAACACCAACAGCTATATCTCCATTTCCAAGCTCAAAGCATTTATCAACAATAGCACGGGTTTCCTGACGGATTATCTCCTTTTCCTGCTCTAACGAATCTGACTGGAAGGTCTGATCAGCAAGCATGTTAACCACCTGTTTTGTGCAACGAAGCCCCTGAGCATTTGCTTCCATTGTAGGAATACCAACCGCCTCATGAGGGGTTTTTACAATGACCTTTGTCGCCTTTGACAAAGCTGCAATGAGGCTACCTGAAGAAATAACACCAAATGCCTTTGCCTCGTCAGCAGGGAAACCGCCCATCCACTGATGGAGAACGGTCGTAACATCAACATCGGAGTATCCGTACTCTTTTAAGTAGTCATCGGTTAATTCCTGTAATGTGCGGATCGCTGCAATATCCTGCACAAGATTTCCGCACTGACCGTAGCCGACAGTTATGTTTTTAACACCCTGTTCAGCTGCAAGCAATGCTTCAATGATTGCTGCCGCATGAGAAATACAAGGCGGAACCAATGTACCCGTCAAAGGTCCGTATGGTTCACGATTGATAGAAACACCCATTTCTTCATAGATGCCTGTCAAACGGTCAACATACTGCCAGTCGCAAATGGTTCTCTCCATAGGGATATTTTTGCAATACGGAAGATTATATGAAATACCGCCGCCCTCATAGCTTGTAAAACCGCCGGCATATGTAATTTCAGTCAAAAGTCTTGCATCCGGCGTGCCATGACGAACCTGCATCGGAACATTAACGCTCTCAATAACCTGACGGCATTTTGCTACACCGTGGTTAACTGCAGGAAAGCCGTTTAGCATAGCTCTTTCCAAACGCAATGATTCCGAAATACCATTTTCTGCCTCTTCGTAGCGATTTTGTCTTGTATAACTGTCTATCGTTGACGGCAACAGGTCAGCTTCTCCGTGTTCTTCAAGATACTGCATAAGCTTTATATGCTCTTCCACAACAGGAACACCTGCACGTGGTTGTACTAATGTACGATTATCACGTTTTGCGTCTAAAAGCTTTTTAGAAAATTTTCTTGACTCAGGCATAGCTTTATGATAGGCAACAGCCTCTTCAAGGTCGACTTCTTTTCCGGTGGGCCATTGCATCAAAACTTCCTGTCTAAGACGGTTAAATTCTTCGTCAGAAATACGTTTATTTCGAATATCCATGGTATTTAAGCTCCTTTTTCATAATTCGTAAGGCTGTTTTAGGATGATATGAAGATAAAAGCCCCATCGCAGCCAAAATGTATGTTTTGTCTACCCACACATCTGCACTTTTAGGTTTTAGCGATGCTGGGTTTATTTGTGAGTAAAGGGCATGGGAGGCTATCTCTTCTGTCCTTTTTGTATGTATAAGGCTACCGCCTGTAACCACAATTTGTTTTACTTTTGTCAGGTTTTTTCCTTCCTGCACAAAGGTCTGGCCCATCATTGTATACGTTTCCGATATGGTTCCTGCATGACGGGTAACCGCTTCATCAATAGCACACGAAGCCAATGCAAAATCAAGTGCCTCTAACTCTTCATCGCCGTTTGGAAGCTTGTCGGTATTACGTTTTAACTCCTCTATCAGAGTCAGTGCCTTTTCTGTGGAAAGGCCCGAAAGCCGGCATATACGCTCTATCCCCTGCGCATCTACAATACCCTGCACACTATATCGCATGCCAATATCCCCTTCCACCGTTCGCTTTGCGTAAGGTTCCGGAAGGCCTTTGAATACAGTGTTCATGTGTTCAGGCATGCCGTCGGCAATGGAATAAACATCAGTTGTTGCACCGCCCACATCAACTGCAATCAGTTCCCCGATTCCTATCTCGTCTTCATGCCCGTTTGCAAGCAGTTCCATGGCTTGAAGCACAGCAGATGGTGTAGGCATCATTATATCAGAAAGAAGATTTGTTACTTTACTTAATCCTTTAGCCTGTATAATGCGATTTAAAAATATCTCTCTTATCTTTTTTTGTGTAGGCTCTATCTGCAGAGTACCGAATTTAGGCATAACATTGGGACAAGTATAGACTTCACAATCCTTTAAAATTCTCTCACACGCACTTGCACAAGTACGGTTTCCTGCCAATACAATCGGAAATTTTGGGTTCATCTTCGAGAGCATTTTTGCATTATGAATGATACAATCAGTGTTTCCGCCGTCTGTTCCCCCAACCAACAAAAATATGTCAGGATTGATTTTACCGATTTCCTCTATATCATGTTCGGTTAATTCAAACGCATAAACACCTACGGTTTTAGCGCCCGCTCCAAGGCTGGCAAGTTTTGCAGCCTCCCCGGTAAGTTCAGGAACAAGTCCGCTTGTTACCATTCGCAAGCCACCGGCAGCAGAAGAGCAAGCATAACAGGCGTCATATTTAATCTTTCCGGTTTTTTGCTCTAAAAGTTTAAGTCCCTCATTGAGACCATCATTTATATCAGTCTGAACAGTTGTATATGCTGCAGCGGTTGCAAGGATTTCTTCCTTTCCTATATCTACAGCAGTAAGCTTTGTATATGTACTGCCAAAATCAATCAGCAAAACCTTGCTCATTGATTGCCACCTTCCGTATCCAAAAGCTCATGAAGTGCTTCAATGGTAGTTTCAGGTGTTGTTCCGGGCGGAAACGCACGGTCAAATCCCATTGCTTTAAAACGTTTTTCAACATCTTCAAATTTTTGTTTACCAATAACAATATTGCCTCCAACCAGCAAAGGAATTCCTTTAAGACCGGCCTCATCACACTTTTCACGCATACCCCGGCAATCAAGCTCACCCTGTCCATAAAGGGAAGATATGACAATAGCATCTGCACCGGATTCAATGGCAGCCGCAATATATTCTTCCTGAGAAACCATAACACCAAGATTGACTACTTCAAAACCGGCTTCTGTAAAAGCATGGTACAAAATTTTATTGCCAACAGCATGAACATCGGCGCCAATAACACCAATGACCAATACTTTTTTCTCCTTATTATTCATTTCAATACCTCGTAATATTATTTCATAGACGCAACTATGATTGTTATATATCTATATAATACAATGTGATATATCACTTGTCAAGAAAAAATGACTATTTTAAATAATTTTTATATGGTTTTTTTATCACGAATTCTTTTGATTTTGGTTTCGAGATACAAAACAGACCCTTCATCCATCTCATAATTACAGTCTATTATATTGCCTTTAAATCCAAGTATATGCTTTAGCGTTTGGGCATCAAAGTATTTTTCGTAACTTTTAGGAACAAGAATTGAATCTTTGTCACCAAGATACTTTTGTATATTCCCATCAGCACTTATAATGAACGGTTTACTTAAATCCATTTCTTCAGCATATATTTTGCACGTATCATATATAAGCTCTGCAAAACGCTCGCTGTACCCTACTATACCAACCCTTTCAGCCGGACGAATTTTAAAGATAGAGGTAAGGCACCCGATAGAAATCCTCAGCGCGACTCTAACCACCGCTTTCTGTCCCGGCACAATACTTTCCAAATACTGAGCATGACGCGATGTCGTAACAATAAGATCAAAATCCTCCCCTAATTTATAAGGGTATTGTTTTACACTGTCGAGGGTATAGGAATATAAATCAACGCCGTGAATATGCCGAAGTTGTTCAGACATCTGTGACAGATTTTCAGGATTACATTCAACGACCGCAACCTTTACAGTTGCTTCCTTCTGAGAATATTCACGAAGCTTAAGGTCTAAAAATATGTTTATTTCAGGAGCCGATAAGCCCATACCTTCCAATCTTTCAAGCATTTCATCTATCGCCGCCATTGCCTGTTCTTTTCTGCTTCCTGAATTTGCAGGCTGATATTTTACAAAAGTCCCTCTTCCCTGCACCTTTTCTATAAACCCAATGCGTTCTAATTCATCATACGCTCTTTTGACAGTGCCTCTTGCAATGCCAACTTCTTCTGTCATTTCACAAACAGTCGGAAGCTGTTGACCGGACGAAAGCTCACCGGTTTTTATTGCAGTGCAAATAGCATCCACAAGCTGCTGATATATAGGGATATCCAGTTCCATATTAACTTTATAAATAGACTTCATAGATTTCTCTCCTATATAATTGTTATATAACAATTATATATCTTTTCGAAATTTTGTCAATACCCTTTATAACAATTAAGACACGCATATCTCAGCGTGTCTTAAGATATATTATTTATTTTTTTGTGCAAGATAGGCCTCTCTGCCTGTTTCATAAAGATTATTTCCATTACTGTCAATTATTACAATAACAGGAAAATCTTCTACCTCCAGTCTCCGGATGGCTTCTGCGCCAAGGTCATCATAGGCAATGACCTCAGCCTTTTTAATACACTTACTCAAAAGCGCTCCGCAGCCACCAATAGCACCAAAATATACTGCACCATATTGTTTCATAGCAGTAATTACCTCAGGACCTCTTTTGCCCTTGCCAATCATACCGGTTTGACCAATGGCAATTAAATCAGGGCTGTAAGCATCCATACGATATGATGTAGTCGGCCCGGCAGAACCTATAGCCTGTCCCGGTTTTGCAGGCGTAGGACCAACAAAGTATATAATGCTGTCTTTGATATCCAAGGGGAGTTCCTTGCCTTGTGCAATAAGCTCGCACAAGCGTTTATGGGCAGCATCTCTCGCTGTATATATTACGCCTGATATTAAACAGCTGTCCCCTGCTTTAAGTTTTTTTGCACTTTCGCGACTTAACGGTGTTTTAATAGAAATAGCCATTTATATCACCTCCGAACCATGTCTTGTAACATGACAATTTATATTGACCGCTACGGGTAAGCCTGCAATATGTGTAGGATATTTTTCGATGTTTACGGCAAGTGCAGTAGTCTTCCCGCCAAAGCCTTGCGGTCCAATGCCGAGGTTGTTTATCTCTTGCAACAACTCTTTTTCAAGATTTGCATAGAACGGGTCCTCATTTGATACATCCACAGGACGAATCAGTGCCTTTTTTGCCAGATAAGCAGCCTTATCAAATGTTCCGCCTATACCCACACCCACAACAATAGGAGGGCAGGGATTCGGGCCGGCTTCTTCAACAGATTTTATTACAAAATCCTTTACACCTTGCAAGCCGTCAGAAGGCCGAAGCATAGCAATTTTGCTCATGTTTTCACTGCCAAAGCCTTTTGGCGCCACAGTAACTTCTATCTTATCCCCCGGTACAATTTCAAAATAAAGCATAGCAGGCGTATTGTCACCGGTGTTTACTCTGTCAAGCGGGTCGCGAACTACACTCTTTCTAAGGTAGCCTTCTTCGTAGCCTTGTCTTACGCCTTCGTTTACCGCTTCAGTAATATCGCCTTTTACATGGACATCCTGACCAATTTTAAGAAATACACACGCAACGCCCGTATCTTGACAAACAGGCTGATTGTTTTCGTCGGATATATTGTAATTTTCAATAATACGTTCCAATATCTCCTTTGCCTGCGCCCATGTTTCATCCTCGCAAAAACTCTCTATACGCTCTTTAATATCACTACTCAGATGACAGTTTGACTCAATGCAAAGCTTTTTGACTGCCTGAGTAATTTTTAAAGCATCGATTTCCCTCATAATATCTCCTCCTGTATATTATTTTTATAGCACATTATATATCCTGTCTAAAACATCGCCCTCACGGCCGATCACCTCTGCAACCACTTTGTCACCCTTAGGCAATGTCTGTGGTTTGCCGGTTATTTGCTCCGTTTTTTCTTTAAGCTCTGAAATATCTATAATCGGCAACTTAGCTTTTAGCAGCCGCTCCTTCAACTCCTTGTTTTTAGGATTAACCGCAATTCCGCCCTGAGTAACCAAAACATCAATATCTTTACCGGGCGTAGAGATGCAAGTTACACGGTCTGTAACAATCGGCAATCTCGCTCTGAACATAGGAGCAATAATCATAGAGAGCTTAGAGCCTGCCGCAGTATCGCTGTGGCCGCCCGAACCGCCCATAATATATCCGTTTGAGTCTGTGTGAACATTGACATTGAAATCCGTATCAATCTCAGTAGCACCCAAAATAACAACATCAAGGCTGTCAACCGCTGCACTTTTGCTATTGGGAGATGCGTACTGCATAGCGGAAATTTCTTTATGTCTAGGATCACTTTTTATAGACTCCACTGCTGTAAGGTCAAAACACTGAACATCCATAAGATTGCGGAAACAACCGGCTTTAAGCATATCTACCATATAACCCGTAATTCCCCCAAGCCCAAAGCTACCCACAATACCTTTTTGGAGCATAATGTCTTTTAAAAACTTAGCTGCGGCAAGCGATGCACCGCCGGCGCCTGTCTGAAAAGAAAAACCGTCCTTTAAAAGTCCCGAGGCTTCTATAACTTTTGCCGCATGAGAAGCCATAACCAAGCCTACAGGGTCACGGGTAATTCTGGTGGTTCCTGAAACAATACCCTTCGGGTCACCGATCGCATCAACGCTGACTACATAGTCTATATAATCTTCAGAAATGGACCAATCCTGCATGGGATAAGGCACAAGGTTATCAGTAATGACCACTGTTTTTTTTGCAAACATAGCATCAGCATAGGCATAACCAAGGCTACCGCAAGCAGACTTTCCATATTTACCCGAACAATTACCCATGGCATCGGCAGTAGGCGCTGCGATAAAAGCAACATCAATGGGCGTTTTGCCGGAGGCTATATCACTCGGTCGACCTCCATGAGTCCGAAACTCTATGGGTCTTGCCAAGATACCCTTGGAAAACGCTCTGCCAAGGTTAGCCGAAATATAGTCAGCCCCAACGCCTGTAACCACGTTATTTTCAATGTGGGTAATCAGTGGCGTGTGTACATCAAACAGCGAACTTGCATTGACCGTCAAATCTTTTATTCCCAAGTTCGATATTTCTTCCATAACCATATTTAAAACGTAGTCGCCATTACGCAAATGATGATGGAAAGAAACCGTCATTCCATCTTTTAAGCCAGAAAGAACAATAGCTTCGCGAATAGAATTTACTAATTTATTCATTGATATCCCTCCTGTCTAACCCCAAAGCCTCGGCCATGGAAATGGTTCTTTCTGCTCTTGCAACAATAGGAGCATCTATCATCTTACCATGTAATGAAATAGCACCCTTTCCCATCTGTTTTGCAAGGGTTATGGCACCCATCACTTCATATGCATAGTCGATTTCAGCCTGAGTAGGACTGAATACTGCATTGATAGTTTCAACATGACGCGGTGAAATAGATGCCTTTCCTGTAAATCCAAGCTCTTTTGCTGTTTTTGCATCTTCCACTATGCCTGCATCATCATTTACATCAGTAAACGGAGTATCATAGACATCAACACCTGCTGCACGAGCAGCAACAACAAGACGTGTTCTTGCATATTCTATTTCTCTGCCTTCTTTCGTACGTTTACACTGAAGGTCAGCAGTAAGGTCCTCTGCTCCAAGAAATAGGGCTTTTACTCGATTGGAACAGGATGCAATTCTATATGAATTTTCAACACCCAATGCAGTCTCGATAAGGGGCATAAGACCAACCGTTCCCTTTTCTATGCCGCATTTTCCCTCCACCTGTGTCATATATTCGTCTGCCAACAGAACATCTTCAGGCGTACAGGTTTTAGGTAATAATATAATCGCAGGTTTTTCAGGAAGAAGAGAGTCAAGGTCTTTTTTCCAGTAATCTGTATCAATAGAGTTTATACGAACTATCATTTCACAGCCGTTAAAATCCATATAACGCATAGTATTTCGCACAAGAATACGAGCCGCATCCTTTTCCTGCGGAGAAACTGCATCCTCTAGGTCAAATATGACAGCATCAGCACCAAAGCAGTTTCCATTAATAAGCATATTCGGATTATTTCCCGGTAAAAACAACATGCTGCGACGCATCATATCTCCTCCCTTCCACGAAGAACTGCCGTTTCAACCCTGGCACGGATGACACACTCAAGAGCCCCTCTGTCTACAATTCGGACATCAGCATTCTCTATCCCCGTTTCATCTAAAACATCAGTAACAGCTTTTTTTATTTGTTCGCCAAACTGTTTTTCTACAACAGACTCAAGTTCAATTTTTATACCATCATCGCACGGTTTAATTTCTACATAAACATCGCTGGATTCCATCGTTCCCGCAGATGCGCATTTTTTAATGTTCATATCTATCCATACCCCTTTCACTCCATTTTGCAAAAGATATAGTTCAATTTACAGATATTATATAACACACTTTGTAAAAATGCAATTGTTTTTCTTTTTTTCTTTACTTTTCTATGTGCCATGAGTTATAATATTAATATAAATAATATAAAAATTTTAAAGGGTATGAATTATGTATATTGAGCTGTTATCAAAATTAAATAAATCAAAACTAGAAATGTGGAAGTGTTTTTTGAGAAAATCTAACTTAGAGCCGGACGAATCCGTGGGGCAAACCATACTTTTGTGGGATGATGATGTCCTTGTTGCCACAGGCTCAAGAGATGGTAATTTGCTTAAATGTATTGCTGTAGACGAATCCCGTCAGGGAGAGGGGCTTACAGCTACCATTATCACCGCACTGAGAAAAGAAGCTTTCTCAGAGGGAATCAGCCATCTTTTTCTCTATACCAAGCCACAAAATATAAGTTTGTTTTCCGATTTATTCTTTTATCCGGTAGCTCAAACCGATAAAGTTCTTTTAATGGAAGACAAAAAAGACGGAATCAATAAGTTTTTGGAACAGTTTCCTGTAGATAACCGCACCGGGAAAATCGGTTGCATGGTTGCAAACTGCAATCCTTTTACCTTAGGACATCGCTACCTGATTGAAAGCGCCAGCAAGGATTGTGACCATCTTTATGTTTTTGTTGTATCCGAAGACAAAAGCAGATTTTCAGCAGATGACCGCTTTGAGATGGTACGCAGAGGCACAGCACACCTATCGAATGTCAGCGTGCTTCCCACAGGACCATACCTGATTTCTTCGGCAACATTTCCTACCTATTTTCTGGATGACAGGGAGGCTGCTACACAGGTTCAGTGCCGTTTAGATATTGAAATATTTGCAAAATATTATGCACCTAGATTTAATATAACAACTCGCTATGTAGGCACAGAGCCTATTTCGCCAATGACAAATCAATACAACATTGCTTTAAAGGAATTTTTGCCGCAGCACAATATTGCGCTTAAGGAAATCCCAAGACTTGAAATGTCAGGCACACCAATCAGTGCAAGCCAAGTAAGAGCTTTAATGGATTCAAACAATACTCAGGCTGTTAAATCACTGGTTCCCGACACAACATACGATTATCTGGTTAGTAAGGGTTTAATGTAATCAAGGAGGAATAAATATGCAAGAGCGCCAGAAAAATCATATTTTAAGCAGTTATTTCGCGCCACGAGGACACCAGCGTATGTATGCCCTCGGTATGCAGCTGGCACAGCTTTACCTGTCTCCGTTTGATAAGCTTATCGGCGTAATAGGCGATGCAGGTTCCGGTAAAAGTGCCCTGCTCAGAGGAATGTTTCCGGGGCTTGAGCTTACCAATGATGATGACGGTGTATATGTACGTCCGCTTCCGCTTTTGGAACAAAATAACGGATACTTTTCTCCACATACCTATCATGTTGATATACGTTTTGAAAACGGCTTTACTCAAATGTCAGTTCTGGCCGAAGCTATTATCGAGGCATTGCACAACGGAAAACGAGTGATTGTTGAACATTTCGACCTGATATATCCGCTGCTTGGGTTTAATGCAAATCTTATGATAGGCGTAGGCGAACAGGTGCTAATTGCAAGACCAAATCTTTTTGGTCCTGAACCGCAGGAAATACGTGACAAGGTCTACGAATCACTATCATACCGACTCATGGCTCATTCCGCAGAGGATTTGTGTGAGCTTTGTATGCCCGAACACGAAACGGCACGTTGTGGACATGATGATGTAAGGCACGGTTTTATCATCACATTCCCTGAAACAAAGCCAGATTTTGATATTCTTGAAGTTGAAAAAAAAGTTAATGAAGTAATTTCAAAAAATCTTCCCATTACCTACGTAGACAATCATCACATATCCGTGGGCGGTCGTCATCATTTCTGTACCGGTCCGCGAATTCACGTAAGTCATACAGGTATGATTGAAAATTTCCATTTACTCAATCACTTTATATACGACCGATTCAACAGACGTTATATGTTGGTTGGGTGCGTTGGAAAAAATGCCGAAAGCAATTTAAAAAAACTAGATGCACACCAGAAAAAACAGAACGATCTTATTCTGTAGCGATATATGGGGGACCAAATGGCAAATGTTACTTTGAACCAAGTACTTCAATCACGCGAGGAACGTGTAAAAAAACAACAACACGTATTAAATCAGTTCGGATATCCCCTTATAAGCTTTACCATGAACATTGCAGGGCCTGTTAAAACTTCGCCCATAATTGAACGTGCTTTTTTTGAAGGTGTCAGGCTTTTAAAGGAAAGTTTGTGTGATTACAACATTGCATACCAAGAGATAGACACTAAAATCACGGGCTGCGAGGCTATATTTTCGGTAAATGCTGATGCATCAAATCTTAAGAGCATCTGCACCAACATCGAAGATAGCTTATCTATTGGAAGGCTGTTCGATATGGATGTAATTGACACAGACGGAAACAAGCTGGAGAGAAACGCCCTTCGCGGTTGTTTTGTTTGCGGTGCTCCGGGGCGAACCTGTGCTGCATCCAGAGCACATTCTGTTGATGAACTGCAGGCTGCAACAAAGGAAATTATAGAAAACTATTTCTTTCTTCTCGATAGGGAGCAATGCGCTACCCTTGCGACAAAAAGTCTTTTAGACGAAGTATATACCACTCCAAAACCCGGACTTGTGGATGGTCAGAACAACGGGAGCCATAGCGATATGGACCTCCACACTTTTGAAAAAAGCGCCCACGCTCTCAAGCCTTATTTTGGTGAATGCTTTTCTATTGGCAAAAAAACTGCCGACCTTACTTATGATGAGGCATTTTCCCTTTTGCGTAATTCCGGAATACAGGCGGAGCAAGTTATGTATAGCACCACCGGTGGAGCAAACACCCATAAAGGTGCCATTTACTCTTTGGGCATTCTTTGTGCAAGTATCGGAAGACTCTGGTCGCTTGAGAATCCATTTGCAGACGTTTTGCGAATTTGTTTGGAAAGTGCAAACATCGCCGGGAACGCTATAAAAAAAGATTTTGAACAAATTGATGCATCAACTGCAGGCGGAAGTCTTTACCTACAATATGGCATTACCGGAATTCGCGGAGAAGTTGCATCCGGATTTGAATCTGTTTTAAAAATCGGGCTTCCGTGTTACAAAAACCTTAGAAATAAGGGCTTCACCCAAAATGATGCAGGCGCTATCACACTGCTTCACTTTATTGCAAATATCAAAGATACAAATATCTATCATCGCGGCGGAATAGAAGGTGCTAAATACGCCACCCAATCTGTAATAAGTCTTTTGAATGCCTCTCCTGAGCCTACAAAAGAACAAATTGAGTTCTTAGATGATGATTTTATCAAACGCAATCTATCTCCCGGGGGTTGTGCAGATTTACTTGCTGTTACATACTTCCTATACAGTCTTAAACAATAAAATAAGGGGCTGTAGCAAAATGAAATGATTTTGCTACAGCCTCTTTCTATTTGGTTCGGTTTTTCTTAGCCATTTCAGAAATCTCTGAAAATTTAGATGTTATGTAGGAATATCCGTTTTCACTGTGAGGGATAAGGCAATTTGAGCAGTCCTTTATCCCATCTTCTATGTAAACAAAGTTTCCGCCGCATGCATCCCCCAAGGCATAAAGGGGACAATAGCAAAATAGACAGTTAAATGCTTCGCCCTCTGTCTTATGACATGGAAAATATTCACACGCAGTATTTTTAAAATAGGCAAAATTATTTTTCATAACTTATTCCCCGTTTTTCGTGTTTAATTTACTTTGTACATACAAGCTCATAATGTTCGCCGTCTGAAATTTCTGCTCCGCTCACACCGGTTGGCATACTTTCGCCGTTTTTGGTAAATGCCCAATATGTTTGATTGACATTATAGTCAGCAGTGATACCGTTTACCGATTTTACATAGAGTCCGTATGGTCCATTTTCTCCTGATATCAGATTATGCTCAAGAAGAGCATCGTCTAATTTTTCTTTATCGGTTTTTATTGTAAACGTTACAGACCGATCCTCTGCCCTTACCTCTACCAATACTGTTTTAGAACCATTACCAAACGTCATATCTTCAGAATAGGTCGCGCTTTCCCACGCCCCTTTTTCATCAACCCCAGCACCGCAAGCTGCAAAAGACGAACACATTACGCTAATAAGCAATAAACATAGTACAGGCTTTATAAATCTTTTCATTTTATTTTCTCCTTTATATTTTACAAAATATCCATTATAACGACCGATATATCGCACCGCAAGGTATATCGAAAATTCCAACAGGAATTTATATCGATGAGTTTAATCTTTGATTAAGTTCATTATACTATACACTTTAGTAGATAACGACCCTCGTACCTACCGGAATGAGGGAATACAGCTCCTGAACATCCTGTTTAAGCATTCTGATACATCCGGCAGAAGCAGGATTGCCCATGGTTGTATCAATGACATAGCCGCTATGACTAACCGGCTGGTTATGAATTGCATAGGCCTCAAAAAGCGAGAGAACGGGATCGCAAACATAATCTTCTGTTACCCAACGGGTTTTATATTGATATTCACAAACAATTGTCGGCGTCGGTGTTGTATTTTTACCGGTGGCTACCGGATACACACGGTCTACCTGCCAATCCTCCTGGCTGCCTGTAAACAGCACCAGTCTTTGTCTTTGCTTATTAATCCAGACCAGATACCCCGTTTTGCTAGCATAGCCCATTTCATTAACAAAAGCCTCTCTGTCTGCATTTGTAAGAATATCTTGTATGGTATAGTTCGCACGCGAAATGCTCACCGCAGACATAGGAAGCCAGCACAAAGTACCTGACGGAAGCTTAACCTTTGCCGATTTCATGGAGTGGCTGTTGTCAGGATTTAAATATTCCACAACGGTTCCTGCCGGAACGGTGGTTATGTATCCCGTCAGGGAAGCATAGGCATAACCGGTTGTATTGTAGTTAACTGTGGCAGGAATCACTAAAGGTTCAATTTTTTTCAGTGCCATAATTTCAGCCGTCATTTTTTTGACATCATATTCTACTGTAGCCGGCTGAAGCTGTGATGACACAGGTGATTCGGACTGAACCTTATAGGTAAAGACAAAATCAGCCGGATCTGTTGCATTCATGCTTTCAGGCACCGTTACAACCATCTGCAAGCCGTTGTAGATGATTAATTCCTGTTTGGAACCGGGAATTTCTGCACCACGCACATACCCCGTGCCACAAAGCTTAAACACTCTGCCTGCCGGCACACTAAAACGAACACCGAAATACAGCTCATATCCCTGATGCACCCCTTCCGGCACAGAGAAGAAACGCATGGTAATTGCAGGTCTGTTTGAAACTGTGAAAACCTGAGCACTGTACAAACTCTGTCCGTTATCACAAATCAGCTCAAGCAAAACTGTGTGCTGATAGTTAACATCCAAGGTCTCCGGAACATGAAAATCAAAATTTTCATTATTTTGCGTGCCTAAAACAAAATACTCAGAGCCGGCACCTTCAATCAATGCGCCATCAAGATACAGTCTTGCTTTTGCACCCATAGGCTCTGCCGCATTTGTAATGGTGCAATGAAGCTTGGCTATTTCACCATAATACAGCTTATTTTCCATGCTAGTCTCCACTGCCACGCTTTGAACAGTCTCTTGGGCAAACACAGGCATTGCGGTCAAAATGATTAATGCTGCTAACACTAAAGTTGTAACTCTTTTCATCATGATCACCCCATAATTATATTGCAATCTAACATATTTTACTCTAAACCGTACTGCTTATAAACTTTTACTCTTTCTTTCATATCAGGGTATTGTTTCTTTGTTTCTTCTGAGAACATGCCCAAAGATAAGTCCTTTGTTGCCATGGTCTCGTGACCAATGAGGGTATAGGTCGCATCAATCAAATGATGGAACTTAGGCTCCTGCAGCTTTTCACAGTAAAAACTCTGTCTTGGGCTGTTAATATCCTCACCGCTAATCTGAAACAGGTTATAGTCTTCGCAAAGTGCCATCACTCTGTCAAGCTGCTCCTCTGTGTTTCGAGACGGCATATATGTCACCGCATCAAAGCCCAGCTGACTAATGGTTTCAAACAGCAGCTCAAGATAATCGTCTTCAAATTTCTGTGCCTTTTTATCACCGGTAACACTCTGCCCCACATCTCCTAAGTATGCATAGGCGGAAATCGCACCAATTTCTTTTGAAAAAGCAATGATGTCGCGGATTTTTGGGCACTCATCAGTTGCATCAATATAAATTTTTCCAATCATGTCACTTTTTAACACACCTAAGAGATCATACGCATAATGCGGATTGTTCTCATCCAGTAAAAATTCTTCAATTTTCGAAGAAATAGAGATGCCCATGGTGTTTTTTAAAAAACCGATGCATCCGGCTCCCTTACCAAATACAGACATGATTTTCAGTGCAAGCGCATATAAAAGATGACGCTCTGTAACTGAACCGCCCGCGGCATGCTGAGACAGAGGCAATACGTCTGCGTCAAAATCAAGGGTGACACCATAAGAAGACAACAGTTTATTACAGTTTTCAACCATTTTTCTGTTCCGGCGGTTTCGTGCTTCAACATAAGGCTTAAAGAATGATTCCAATTTATCAATCTGCGTGTGGGGAACGCCGTGCAGAGTCATATATACAATACCGTTCTGGTCAGGATTATTAATTCTGCGTCCGGCTAAGGGCGTACCTTCCATATTGGCACGGCATTCAGCACCAATGGTTGTCTTGAGCCCCACAATCTTACCGGCTTCCAAAAACTCTCTTGCACCGCTGATGGAGTCGTGGTCCACAATGCCGGCTGTAGAGAGACCGGCAACATAAGCCTTAGCCACCGCCATCGTCGGCGAATACGGAGAAAAAGAATAGGTTGTGTGAATATGATTGTTGACCTCATCCTTTGTCCGACAAGGCTGAAGCTCGCCTTTTTCTAACAGTTCCTTCAGTGCCATCAAGCGCAGATTTTTATCCCGATCGTTAAGCCTTTCAAAATTACCTTGCATAATGCCACCTCATTTAAAATTTAAAGACTGTTTATGTCCTTCTTTTTTTCCACAAATCGCAGGCGCTTTTTCCGCCGGCGCTTGCCTTCTTTATCGGTATATACCTCAACAGATGCAAACAAGTTCCTTTTGCACTGATTGCACCGCATCAAAGCAAAGCCGTTTCGCGTATCACAAAACCAGCCGCTTTTATTTTTCAGCTCGTTGCCGCAATCAGGGCAGAAAAACTGCAGTTTTTTGTCTACCTCTTTTTTCTCCGGCTTAGTTTTAGGTGCCGCAGCATCATAAACATAGCCCGGAAACAGCTTTTTATCAAACACTTTGGCAAACACCTTGCCTGAAATTTCAGCATCCACATGGGCATCGTGGAGAGTTTCTTCTTCATAGGCTATCTGGCAAAGGTCAGCCGCTGTTTTGAGCCCTATCTGCTGCTTTTCTCCCTCCATCAGCCGGTTTGCAGCAAACTTTTGTAAATCTGCAAACCGATGCATGAAATTGAGCTTTGCATTTTTATCATAATACTGGGCATTCACTCGCAAAATCTGAATATCCTGAGGCCCCCAGGACATCAGGACGCTGTCATGCCCAATAAAGGATTTAAATTCTCGAAACGCTTCCGGAAAAGGCACACCAAAGCGCATAAGATGGTCACGGGTAATACCGGTAATCTCTGCTACTTTATGGTCAATCCGGTCATACACGCCCGGCTTGATAAAACGGTTAAAACTCCCCTTATACTTTAAATGCTTATCATATTTAACTGCACCGATTTGAATAATCTCATCGGGACATTTGGGAATGACCCGCCTAATATTTCTGGACCACTCCAGATCGAAAATGATATATTCCATATGTAAAATACCTTTCTGGTCTTTTTTACAGTTCCCAACAAATCGGTTTTTTACCCAACCGATGTAAGATGGTATTAGTTTTACTGAAATGCCGACAGCCGAAAAATCCCCGGCTGGCAGATAAGGGGCTGGGATGCACCGTAGATAAAACATAATGCTGGTGCCCTGTAATCAAAGGCAGTTTTTCTTTTGCATTCGCACCCCATAAAAGGAAAATAACCGGATCTTCCCTCTGGTTTAGTTTGGATATAATGCTGTCTGTAAATTCTGTCCACCCTAGTTTTTTGTGGGAATTCGGCTCACCCTCCCGCACCGTCAAAACGGTATTCAAAAGCAAAACACCCTGCTCTGCCCAAGGAATGAGGCAACCGGTTTTGGGAAAAGGCATCCCAACATCCTGCTCCAGTTCCTTAAAAATGTTCTGCAGTGATGGCGGAAACGCTGTTCCCGGTTGAACAGAAAAAGCCATGCCATGCGCCTGTCCCGGTCCGTGGTAAGGGTCCTGCCCTAACAGCAAAACACGGACGTCTCTATAGGGCGTATAACGTAAGGCATTAAAAATATTTTCCTTGGCAGGATACACCGTTTTACTTGCATACTCTGCCTCAACCTGAGTCCACAGCTCCTTAAAATAGGGCTTTTCAAATTCAGTTGCTAAAATTTCATCCCAATCCTGATTGATAAATCCCATACGATTACCTCTTTAAAAGCTTGTTAACCTCTTCAACAAAGGTATTTAAATCTCTGAACTCACGGTATACAGACGCAAAGCGAACATAGGCAACCTCATCTAAGTTTTTGAGCTTATCCATTACCATTTCGCCCAGCTGTTCACTTTTAATTTCATGCTCCATCAAATTTTGTGCCGCCGTTTCAATTTCCTCTGCCACACGTTCCATATCGTCCACCTTAACAGGGCGCTTTTCACAGGCACGCATAATGCCGTTTAACAGCTTCTGACTGTCAAACATCTGACGGGAACCATCTTTTTTAATAACCATTAAAGGAATGCTTTCCACCTTTTCATACGTGGTGAACCGTTTTTTACAGTTCAGGCATTCTCTGCGCCGTCTGATGGCTTCATGCTCGTCCGTGGGTCTTGAATCAATAACTTTACTGTCTGCTGCATCACAATATGGGCATTTCATAGTGCTTTTCATCCTTCCGTCGCTTTTGCGGCATTATTTTAATATATCAGTTTCCTGACTAAAAAATGTATACATATATTGTTTGCGATTTCGCATTTCCTCTTGTCGGTTGAGATATTCAGTTAAATCCCGAACATTGAATATCCGTTCAATTCGCCCGGGACGGACAAGTTTTGTAACACTGCCGACACCAAAGCCCATCACCGTCATCAGCTCCTGCATCATACCAATGTTATAAAGGCACTCCGTTCCCGGCAAGGCAAAGCCTGTGTTTTCAAGACTACCCACCATATGCTTTTGGCGGTATAAATAATAGGGTAAGTACCCTGTCTCATCTAAGAAACGATAAGCAAAATCCAACATTTTAGCAGCGCCGGCATGAGCCTCCTTAGTCGGTTCAAAAACACCTTTTAAGTTAGAAGCACGCTTAATGCTCATGGTATGCACCGTTATGTTTTCCGGTCTCGCCGCCTCCACTGCTTTAAGTGTTTCTATAAAATCCTCCGGTGTTTCACCGGGAAGCCCGGCTATGACATCCATGTTGATAACGGAAAAATTCTGTTTTTTTGCTAAGCAAGCGGCATCAAACACCGCCTCGGGTGTATGTTTTCTGCCAATTCTCTTTAAGGTTTTTTCATGAATCGTCTGAGGATTAATACTGATTCTGGTAACACCACGCTCAGACATAACGCTAAGCTTATCCTCGGTGATGGTATCCGGCCGCCCGGCTTCAACACAAAACTCGGTTACTGAGGATAGATCAAAGGTTTGAGATATTTTATACAATAAATTATCAAGCTCAATCGAAAGCAGCGTTGTCGGCGTTCCGCCGCCAATATAGACAGAACGGACTGTAAAGCCTAAATCCTTTACGATTTTCCCGCCCAGCTCCAACTCCCGATACAAAGCAGCAAGATACGGTTCTGCATACTGCTGCATCTGCTTTGCATCAAAGGAAGCAAAGGCGCAATAGGTGCACCTTGTAGGGCAAAAAGGAATGTCAATATATAAGGCAATTTCTTTCATGCCTAAATTTTTTGTCAGCACAAGCTCCCGCTCAGCAATAGACAAGGCAAGTGAAATTCTTTCGTCTGAGATTCCAAAAGCATTACGAAGACTTTCCCGAATTGTCTCGTGAGACTGACCCTCGCGAAGCATATCCGCTACCCGTTTCACCGGACGCACACCGCAAAGCGTGCCCCAGGGCTCAGCAATAACATTCCCACTCATAGACTTCATTATGCTCCTTTTCATAGCCGATTGTTGATGACGGACCATGCCCCGGATAGACACAAGTAGCATCATCTAATGCAAACAATTTGTTTTTTATGCTGCTGACAAGGGATGGTAAACTGCCGGTAGGAAAGTCCGCTCGGCCGATCCCCCGATTAAACAAGGTATCCCCTGAAAACAGATTGCCCTCACACAGAAGGCAAAGAGAACCACTGGTGTGCCCCGGCGTTGTTATCACCCGAAAATCACAGTTTCCAGCAGAAAAAACATCTCCGTCAAATAATAACCCCACAGGTTCAACCAATTCCGCTTTCGGTGCAAAATATCCGTTAAAAGAGACCTTACGGCTAAAATAATTTTCCTTTTCTGCCGCCCCTAAATATAATTTAGCACCGGTTGCCTCCACGATGTCTGCCACAGCACCGATGTGGTCATAATGGCAATGCGTTAATGCTACATACGAAACCTTATAGCCTTTTGCACGTATATGCTCTAAGATACGCAAGCTCTCATCGCCGGGGTCGATGACGACCAGCGCTTCAGGGTCACCGACTAAATAGCAATTTTCTTCCATTTTACCAACTGTAAGTTTATCTAAAATCATGTGCGGATTTCTCCTTTTTACGCATTGCTGCGGGTCACTTCAAAAACGCCGCCAAGGTTCGAAAGTTTTTTTACGACAATCTCAAGCTGCTCTTTTGAATTAACCTCAATGGTAATGTAAATGTAAGCCATTTGATCTTTTGTTGTTTTTGTGTGCACAGCAGACAGAGGAATCTTCATTTCATAAAGCATACCGGTGATTTCAGCCAAAAGCCCCTGCCTATCATAGGATGCAATCTGAAGCTCTGCAAGATATGCCGAACCGCCGGCACCCGCTTCCTCCCAATAAACCTGAATCAAGCGACCGGCACCCGCTTCCAGCTTTTCTTCTGCCTTAATATTCGGGCAGTCTGCACGGTGCACTGAAACGCCGCGACCACGGGTAATATAACCTACAATATTATCTCCCGGCACAGGATTGCAGCACCGGGACAACCTGACCAGACAATTTTCAATGTCCTCAACCACAATACCGCAACCGGAGCTTTTTTTCTTTTTGTTGCTTGTCAATGGCACGAGCGCGGCTTCCGCGTTTTTATGAGTCAGGCGGTATTCTTCCTTCAGGCGAGACAGCACCTTGTTGACCGTTAACCCACCAAAGCCTACTGCCGCATACATATCATCCTCTGTATGAAAACCATATTTTTTAAGGACTAATTTCTCAACCCATTCCGGTTTAAACAGCTGGCTGTGACTCATGCCGATTCTTTTGAGTTCTTTATCAATCATGTCTCTGCCGCGGAGAATATTTTCCTCCCTGCGTTCTTTTTTAAACCACTGATTGATTTTGGTTCTCGCCTGAGATGTTTTACAAATTTTCAGCCAGTCACGGCTGGGACCATGCATGGCAGAAGATGTCATAATTTCAACAATATCACCGTTTTGCAAATTATAGTCTAAGGTAGCAATCTTACCGTTTACCCGAACCCCTGCCATGCGGCAACCAATTGCACTGTGAATGGCAAAGGCAAAGTCAATGGGGGTTGAGCCTGCCGGCAGATTGATAACATCACCCTTCGGGGTGAACACAAATACCTCATCGGCAAATAAATCTATTTTAAGGGTTCTCATAAAGTCATCAGAATCCACAGCTTCGTTCTGGATTTCCAGAATCTTTCCAATCCATTCAAGCTTTTCATCCATATCGCTCTGACCGCTGGTTCCCTCTTTATATTTCCAGTGCGCCGCAATACCAAATTCTGCTATTTTATGCATCTCCTTGGTGCGAATCTGCACCTCAAAAGGAATGCCATTGGGTCCCATAACCGTCGTATGCAGGGATTGATACATATTGGGCTTGGGCATGGCAATGTAATCCTTAAACCGCCCGGGAATGGGATAGTAAAGTTCATGGACCATACCTAAAACCGCATAACAGTCCTTAACACTGTCCACAATGGCACGGACAGCAAATAAATCATAAATCTCATCAATACTCTTGTTCTGCGCATACATTTTTCTGAAAATGCTGTAAAAATGCTTGGCACGCCCCATAAGCTGTGCCTGAATACCAATTTCGGAAAGCTTTTGCCTGAAGGTGGCAATAATATCTTCAATATACTGCTCCCGCTCTTTCCGCTTCTGGCTGATGGAGTCCGCTATCTCCTTATAGGCAACGGGGTCTAAATACCGCAGGGATAAATCCTCTAGCTCCCATTTGATTTTAGACATACCAAGGCGGTGCGCTAAGGCTGCATAAACCTCCAAGGTTTCTCTTGCCTTTTCACGCTGCTTATCTTCAGACATGGCCTTAAGGGTACGCATGTTATGCAAGCGGTCTGCCAGCTTAATTAAAATCACACGAATATCCTTTGCCATGGCAAGAAACATTTTACGCAGGTTTTCAATCTGCTGTTCTTCTTTGTTGGTATATTGAATTTTGCTGAGCTTTGTAACACCATTAACAATAATGCCGACGCTGTCTCCAAACTCTCTGGAAACATCCGCAATGGTACAGTCTGTATCCTCCACCACGTCATGCAAAAGGGCGCCGACTAAGCTGTCACAATCCAATTCTAAATCTGCCAAAATGTGCGCAACAGCCAAGGGGTGAATGATGTAGGGTTCACCCGTGTTGCGCAATTGACCCTCATGAGCACTTTCAGCAAGTTCATATGCCCGGGTCAGCTTCTCAATATCAAATTTTGGATTGTAGCTCTGAACCTTCTTGACCAGAGCCTCAAAAGTCCTGTCGTTCATACATAATCTCCCAACTATGACGAAAGCCGCATATCTTTAAGTAAAATCTGAGCTCTGCGTTCGCCATGGTATACATTGGCTTCCAAATTAAAGGCAATTTCTATCTCCGCACCAACAGCTAGCTGTTCTGCCAGATTGCCCATAGAAAACCCAACTGCCTGTACCAAAACACGACCGTCAGAAAGTTGAAGCCGCAAGTGCTTTCCATCGCTCATAGTATGAATGCCTACCACCTTAAGACCACCGCAATAAAAAACCGGATTTGGATTATTCATCCCGAATGGCTCCATCACGGATAGCTTATCTACCGTATGTAAATTTGCATATTCAACCGGCAAATGGGTATCAATCATAAGAGTCGGAATAAAATGCTCCTTGGAAAGATGCTTTGCAGCGTATGCATTGATTGCTTCTCTGAATGGTTCAATGTTATCTGTCAAAACCGTTAAACCAGCTGCAAGTTCATGACCGCCGAAACGAATCAGGTGCTCCGCGCAATGAGACAGGGCTTCAAACAGATTAAAGCCTCGAATGCTTCTTCCTGAGCCTTTGCTTTCTGCTCCGTCACAGCTGATTAAAATACAGGGCTTATTATATTTTTCAGTTATCTTTGAGGCAACAATACCGATAATACCGCTGTGCCATCCCTCTTTTGATAAAACCAAAACCGAATCTTCTTCAAAGCGGGCTGACTCGTTTGACAAAATTTGCATTGCCTCCTCATAGGTCTCCTGCTCAATTGCCTGGCGCTCTCTGTTCATGGCATCAAGCTGCTTCGCCTTTTCTTCCGCCACCGCATCTGTTTCTGCAAGTAACAGCTCTACACCCAGTTTCGGGTCATCCATCCGCCCGGCGGCGTTGATGCGGGGTGCTAAGCCAAAGCCGACAGAACTTGTTGAAATATGTTCTGTGTTAACCCCTGCCTGCTTAATAAGCGCCCTAAAACCCGGATTTTTAGTTTGTGCCAATTTTTCCAGACCGTTTTTCACCAAAATTCGGTTTTCGCCAACCAGGGGCATCACATCGGCTATAGTGCCAACAGATGCAATATCTACATACGTTTCAAAAAACTTCGTTTCATCCAGCGCCAATTGGCGGACAAGGCCCTGCAAAAGCTTAAAGGCAACGCCCACACCGGCAAGATTTTTAAAGGGATAGGTACAATCCGGCTGTTTGGGATTTAAAACTGCTACAGCCAACGGAATTTCACTTTTGCACTCATGATGGTCCGTGACAATCACATCAATCCCCAGGCTGTTTGCATAGTCTACCTCCAAAACCGAGGTAATGCCACAGTCAACCGTAATCAACAAATCTACATTTTGCTCATGACAAAAATCAATCACAGTTGATTTTAGACCGTATCCGTCACGAAAGCGGTCAGGAATCTGATACAAAACGCTGCCGAACCCGATTTCCCTAAGGAAGCGAACTAAAATAGAAGTCGACGTAATGCCGTCTACATCATAGTCCCCAAAAACCAAAACCGTTTCCTGCCGTTCTTTTGCCAATATAATTCTTTCTACTGCCTGATGCATACCCTTCATTAAAAAAGGGTCATGCAATTTTTCAAGACCGGGACAAAGAAACGCAGAAAACGATTCCACACCATAAAGCAACAAAATTTTTGCAACTAAAGGCGGAATGCCGTTAGACCGGCTGACCGATTGAATTGTATCTATATTACATGCAGGTGAATCCTTTGAACGCAGCACCCATTTCTTTTTTTGCAATGGTTGCATGTCTTTTCTCCCATCTGCTGCACTGTTTGCAGCTGACAACAAATATTCATTATAATTGTATCATATACAGACATGTTTGGCAAGAAAAAATTCATTTAAAACCGCAAAATACTGACTATGTCGATTGTTGTCGCACTAAATGTTGCGGTTAAAATTTATGAACGGTTTTTACGTTTTTTTCATAATATGTAGCATAAAGTTCTTCCTGTAAAGGAGCCCTGCTATGAAAAAAGCGGTTTATGCCGTCATCGGCGGCGACGAAAGATACCTTTTGGCAGCAAACTATCTCAGCTCTTTAGGTGCTCATGTCCGAATCTTTGGATTTGATTCCGGCGCGATTGTAGACCAAAGCGTCACAGTGTCAGATTCTCTTTTTTCGGCTATTCATGGTGCTGATTATATAATTCTTCCCCTTCCCTGTTCCATCGAAAAAGGTCTGATTCATACACCTCTATACAAAGACTCGATTTCTCTTGATGCTTTGTTTTGCCACATCAAGCCAAACCAAATTGTCTTTGGCGGAAAGCTTGATACCTCCTTCTGCGCCGCTTTAGCTGAAAAAAACATAATCTGTCACGATTATGCAGAGCGAGAGGAGTTTTCAATTTTAAATGCCATCCCCACAGCAGAAGGGGCTATTGAAATCGCCATACGTGAGCTACCGTTTACCCTACACGGTTCAAACTGTCTTGTCATCGGCTACGGGCGCATTGCAAAAGTGCTTTGCCACAGCCTTGCCGGCTTAGGGGCACAGGTGAGTGCCGCCGCACGAAAAGAAAGCGACCGAACGTGGATGCAGACTTTTGGCTATAAACCCATACATACCAAGGATTTAACGGAACACATCAGTCAATTTCAAGTCATTATCAACACAGTACCTCAGGTGCTGTTAACCCGTGATGTTTTAAGGCAGATAAAACAGGATGCCCTGATTATTGATCTTGCCTCCCGCCCCGGCGGTGTAGACTTTGAGAGTGCCAAAGAGCTTGGTCTTAAGGTCATATGGGCTCTTTCCCTTCCCGGCAAGGTGGCACCTCAATCTGCCGCCAACATTATTTGTAAAGCCATTTTTAATATCATAGACGAATCGGAGGTGAATGCATGAAAGATAAAACCATCGGCTTTGCTCTGACCGGCTCATTTTGTACGTTTAAAAAAGTTGTTAAAGAAATTGCTGTGTTAGCAGAAACAGGAGCCAACATTATCCCCATCATGTCTCACATTGCCTATACCACTGACACCCGTTTCGGGAAAGCAGTGGATTTCATAGAAGAAATTGAATCCATCACACATAATAAAGTGATTCACACCATCCCAGAAGCTGAGCCTATCGGACCCAAGAACTTACTGGATGCTCTCATTATTGCCCCCTGCACCGGCAATACCCTTGCAAAGCTGGCACTCGGCATTACCGATACGCCGGTTACCATGGCTGCCAAGGCAACTCTCAGAAACCAAAATCCGGTAATTCTTGCCGTTTCAACCAATGACGGTTTAGGCAGCAGTGCAAAAAACATTGGCGGGCTGCTCAACACACAAAATATTTACTTTGTTCCCTACGGTCAGGATGACCCTATATCCAAGACAAATTCTTTAGTTGCTGATATGACAAAAATTACCGAAACGGTAAAATCAGCTCTGCAGGAAATACAAATACAGCCTGTTCTTTTTTAAAATAGGAGGCACGGCCTCGGGACTGCGTTTATTAAATCTGCGCTATTTTGTTTCTAGCTTGGAGGACTGTGGAATTTTGCCACAGCCCTCTTGCAGTTTTTGTCGCTTTATGGTAAAATAAGTATTTGCGTAAACAATGAATAGTAACACCAGAAAGGACGACTCTACCAATGAAACAATTTAAACCCATGCTTTTTTCAGATTTGAAGCGCTACAACGGTAACCAGTTTGCAAAGGATTTAATCGCCGGCATCATTGTTGCGATTATTGCACTGCCTTTATCCATTGCTCTTGCTATTGCCTCCGGTGTCAGCCCGGAAGCAGGAATCTACACCGCCATTATTGCTGGTTTTATCACCGCCTTTTTCGGCGGCAGCAGCGTGCAGATTTCCGGTCCTACCGCAGCCTTTGCCACCATTGTTGCCGGCATCGTTGCAAAAAGCGGCACAGAGGGCTTAGCACTTGCCACTGTCATGGCAGGTGTGATGCTGATCATCATGGGTTTATTAAAATTCGGAAACCTGATCAAATTTATCCCCTACACCATCACTACCGGCTTTACCGCCGGCATTGCCGTAACCTTAGTTATCGGGCAGCTTAAGGACTTTTTCGGCGTTACATACGCTTCCGGCGAAGCCCCCATTGAAACCATGGAAAAGCTGACCGCTTTTTTTGAAAGCATTGCCTCTGTAAATCCGCAGGCTATCCTCGTGGGGGCGGTTTGTCTTGCCATTTTATTTATCTGGCCTAAAATTTATGATAAAATTCCAGCCTCGCTTTTAGCCGTTGCTGCCGGTATTATTATGGTAAAAGGGTTTGGCATGAACGTAAACACCATTGGCGATTTATATTCTGTCAGCCGCGCCCTGCCTGCCTTTAGTCTTCCAAGCTTTAGCATTGAGGGCATGATTGCCATTTTTCCTGATGCCTTCACCATTGCCCTGCTTGCCGGCATTGAATCGCTTTTGTCCTGCGTGGTTGCAGACGGCATGGTGGGCAAAAAGCACCGTTCTAACGCAGAGCTTGTGGGGCAAGGTCTTGGCAACATTTCATCTGCCCTCTTCGGGGGCATTCCAGCAACCGGCGCTATTGCCCGCACGGCTGCCAATGTGAAAAACGGCGGCAGAACTCCCATTGCCGGCATGATACATGCCGTTGTGCTGCTCCTTGTTCTTGTGATTTTAATGCCCTACGCCGCCTGGATTCCCATGCCGGCAATTGCAGCCATTTTAATCAGCGTTGCTTATAATATGTGTCAGTGGCGTCAGTTTGTATCTCTTACAAAAACCTCGCCGAAAAGTGATATTACCGTTTTGGTCATCACATTCCTGCTCACCGTAGTCTTCGACTTAGTCGTTGCCATCGAGCTTGGTCTTGTCATGGCTTGCTTCCTCTTCATGCGTCGCATGAGCAATGAAACCAAAATCGAAAGCTGGCGCTATATTGAACAGGAGAAAGGCCCTGACAGCATTGACCTTAAAAAGGTTTCCAAACACATCAGCGTGTATGAGCTCAGCGGTCCTCTGTTTTTTGCCGTCGCAAATGAAATTACCCGTATTGAGACAAAGCCCTACACAAAGTGCGTAATTCTGCGTATGCATGCTGTTCCCTCTGTTGATACCGATGCCCTGCGGATGCTTTCTGAGTTTGTTACAGGTTGCTCTAAAAAAGGCATCACCGTTGTTATGTCGCACGTGAATGCACAGCCCATGCGCGCCATGCACAAATCCGGATTATATGACCTTGTGAAAAAAGAAAACTTCTGCCACGACATTGATGCGGCTCTTGCTCGGGGCGAAGAGCTGAAATAGCATTTAAAAATATCCACCTGCATTGCGTAGTTTTCGGGATACAATAAAAACGAACCTGCTTATGGCAGGTTCGTTTTTATTGTTACCATTTTGTTCCGTCAGCAAAAACAATTTCTGTTACACGTACATTTTTTATTGTATAAACGCTATCCGCACCATAAAGGTCCCATGTATAGCTCCAACACTCACCGCTGTCCATATTTGTACTATCACAATAATAACCGCTGTAATAAGTGTTTTCTACATCACCAAAAATATTATAACAAGTAAATTGCAGTTTAAACGCTGCGATCTTTTTATAGGAAACGTTTCTAAACCAGATTGTAACCTCCGGAACGCCATATTCTTCATCTAAGGAATAGCTCCCGGTATATGCCAAGGGGCAACGCAAGGAATTTCTCCAAGCATCCATAACCTGCTCTTTCAATAATTGCGCGGAATATTGATATTCTGTTCCATAAAAAGCCTTTTCGTATTTATCAAATAATTCCATAGCATCTTCATAGCTTCCGGATGCACGGAATTGGTTAACATCCCGCCTAATCAGTTCAAATAAATATCCCTCTGCCGTATACCATCCTACATTTTTATAAGCTTCCACCTCATAAGGAGGAATTTCAATAGTTCGTCCGTCAAGAGCATACATTGTAACCGCTTCATACCAGCCTACTGCTGTATATAGTGGCACTTGAGCATCATAGACCGTTATGATTCTCCCATCCATTGCATATAAATCTACCTGCTTGCAATGATAATAACCGCCGCTTGTGTGTTCTTTATATGAAGTCTTTCCAACAATAGAAAAGGTTGCTGTATTTTCCGGCACATCAATATAATCAGCGTATTTACTAAAATCAAGCAAAGCAACTCTATTGCCGTATGTATCAAAGCACATCATATTAAGCGACACATAACCGCTTTCAGCATAGTCAAAGGTGTAGTGAATACGTATTTTATTTGAGTCACTTACGTATTCAACCCAATCAATATCAAATTGCAAAATATCTAACGCATCTGTCCCATATGAGTCAGAAACATAAATCGTCGTCGGCAACTGGGTAATATTATTCAACTTCACCGGTACTATGCTCCAACCAACAGCAAGATAGTCCTCCAGCTCATTTTCCGGAATCACCGCTGTGCCATATTGAGAATATATAGTGACATTATCCGTCGAGCTGGAATTTACAGCCGATACCGACACGCTCAATACTAACATACCTAGTGTAAGAGTTGCAAAAATTAATAATGTCATTATTGTTTTATTTTTTTTCATCAAAAATCCTCCTTTTTTATATCGACAATATATTCTCCCATTCATTTTATCACATAAATTGTTTTTCTACAAGAAAGAAATGGTTTTTATAAAAAAATACATTCGCAAATAAACGCACTCACATTTTCACTTTGTAACTGCAAGCAAAAATAAACAAGCAGGTATAAATTTACTTTTTCTGGAAATTATGATAATGAAAAAGTAAAAGGCTGGTGATTGATTGTGGCAAACAAAGTAGAAATCTGCGGCGTAAATACAGCAAAGCTGCCGGTACTTAGTAACGACGAAAAAATAGCGTTATTTGAAAAAATCAAGCAAGGGGATAAAGAGGCGCG
>JAFWAT010000021.1 GCA_017507525.1 Clostridia bacterium
TAAAAATACACCATTTTCATATTCAAGGGAAACCGAAAGGCCATCAATTTTATATTCCACACTGTATGCATAAGGTGCATCCAGTGCCGCTTTCACTCTGGCATCAAATTCCATAACCTCTTCACGGCTAAACGCATCGTTCAGGCTCTGCATAGGCACCTGATGTTCCACCGATTCAAAGCCTTCTGACACTTCTCCTACCACACGGCTGGTGGGCGAAGCCGGATCTTTAAATTCCGGATACGCCTCCTCCAGCTCTTTTAATTTTCTAAGTGCCATGTCATATTCATAATCTGAAATTTCCGGCATGTCCAGCACATAATACCGATGTGCATGATAATGTAAAAATTCTGTCAGCTTTTTAATTTCTTCCTGTACCATAACGGCACCCTCCGTCAAGTCATTATTAAAAAAACTCTGCAATTACCTGGCAGAGTTTTTTATGCTTTATATAGTCAATTTGACTTTGGATTGACAATATCACGCCAATCTAAGTCGCCACGCTCCAGTCCCTGAACCAGCACCTCTGCCGTTGCAACATTAGTAGCAAGCGGAACATTATGAACATCACAAAGTCTAAACAGAGCCGAAACATCCGGTTCATGCGGCTGCGCCGTTAACGGATCGCGAAAAAACAACACCAAATCAATTTCATTGTAAGCAATCCGGGCGCCAATCTGCTGGTCTCCGCCTTGCGGTCCCGATAAAAACCGATGAATTTCCAATCCTGTCGCTTCACTAATCAAGCTCCCTGTCGTACCGGTAGCACATAACATATGTTTCTGTAAAATGCCTTTATATGCAATACAAAACTGTATCATCAATTCTTTTTTCTTATCGTGTGCAATCAGTGCTATGTTCATGACTTGCTCTCCTTCCCATGCAATCACTTTGGCAACTTCTTTAGCCGATTGATACACCGGCACGATATATAATATGCTCAGATTCTTTATATTATTGTACCATATTCTCCACTTGTTGTCTATAGCTTTATTATATTTTTATATGCAAAGCAGGCCCAATCTTTTATGAAACAAAAAAGGTTATAGCGAAATGAAAACATTTTGCTATAACCCTTTTTTGTATTTGCTTACGGCAACAACGTGTTGTATTGCTCCACCTGCCGCATGCCACTGCTCGCACCGAAGAAATACTCCCAAAAAATATCTCTTGCAATGTAAGCAGCATTCCCGCCTGAACCGCCGTGTTCAAGCACAATTGCAACCGCAATCTGCGGATTTTCCAAAGGTGCATATCCTACATAAATACCATTACTGGAACCGCTTGAAACCTGAGCACTACCTGTTTTACCGCCGGTTTTAAACGGAAAATCAGCAAAAGCCGCACGCGCTGTGCCTTCCGATGTTACAAGCTGCATGCCTGCTAAAACAGCATCTAAATTTTCCGGTGAAATCTGAATCTGATTACGAATTTTCGGTGCATTTTCTAAAATAATCGTATCATCTACATTAGACTTAACCGCTTTTAACAAATGGGTTTCATAATTTGTACCGCCATTTGCCAGGGTTGCCATATAGTTTGCAATCTGAATCGGTGTAAATAAATTATCCGACTGCCCGATTGCCGCCTGCAAAACGTCACCCGGATACCACTCTCTTCCGTTTTTCTCTCTGAGCACCGGTCCTGCTACCTGTCCCGATTCTTCCTCAAAAGCAAGTTCAATCCCCGTATGTGCACCAAAGCCAAACTGTCTGGCATAATTTTCAATGGGTTCAATGCCCATCCGGCTGGCCATTTCATAAAAGAAATAGTTACAGGAATGCTGAATCGCCTGGGAAACATTAATCGTTCCATGGTTGCCGCCACTGGTGCGATATATATTACACATAAAGTCATGATCTAAATATTTATAAACACCGGTCGTTTGCAGCAGTTCATTCGGCTCAACTTTCCCTGTTTCCAGCGCCGCTAAAGCTGTACACAATTTAAATGTTGAACCCGGCTCATAGGTTCCGGTCAAAGCACGGTTAATCATAGGACGCGCGGGATTAGAATTCAATTTGTTAAAATCTTGATTAAAGCTGGCAGGGTTATACGTGGGATACGATGCAATAGCCAGCGTCTCCCCGCTGTTTAAATCTAAAACAACCACCGCACCTGCATTGGCATCCTGTCCGCTTCCAGGTTTGCTGGTAGAGGCAATCCGCACAATATTGCTTTGCAAGGATTCTTCCGCCACCCGTTGCAGATCCATATCAATGGTCAACATAACAGAATGTCCGGGAACCGGCTCACGGGAGTAAACAACTTCGGTCTCGCCTTCCTGAATCTTTCTTTCTACACTGTTAGCACCATCGGTTCCACGA
>JAFWAT010000022.1 GCA_017507525.1 Clostridia bacterium
TAATAGCAATAACGTGTGAAAACAAACACCTCATCAGTCTCGCTATGCTCGACAGCTTCCCCTCAAGGGGAAGCCTGTAAAAAGGCAACCCATTTATGGGTAGCAAGTAGTAGTTGCAAGGCTGGCAGGCCAATAAAAAAGTGCTTATGTAGCGCAGCCAGTAGTATTAGGGCTATGCCCGAAAATGAAAAACCACCCGCTATGCGGGTGGATATTTATTATGCAAAATAGAGCTGCCAGAAAAAACTTGCAATTGAAGCCTGATTATGGTAAAATAAATCTGATTGCAGACTTTAAGGGTTACAATTGGACTATTTGTTTATAAGGAGCATGATGATGAGTTATCAGGTTCATTCTTGTGCGATCCTCTCACAGCGAGAGGTTGCACCAAATATTTATCAAGCTTGGATTCAGAACAAAGACTTAGCCGAGCAGGCAAAGCCTGGTCAGTTTTTGCATATTCAATGTGGCGATGCTGTGTCTATGCCTCTTCGCCGCCCGATTAGCATTTGTGATGTGCAGGGTGAAAACCTTTGCTTTATTTATGAGGTAAAGGGTCGCGGTACAAAAGCGCTTTCAGAAAATACCGCTACTCTTGATATTCTGGGTCCTGTGGGAAATGGCTTTACCATTTCGCCGGATACCTATCACAATCCTGCTGTTGTTGGTGGCGGTATTGGTGTTTATCCCATGTTGTATTTAACCAAACAGCTTTCCGGTGCTTCTGCTTATTTAGGCTTTCGTAACAAAAGTCTGGTGACTCTTGAGGATGAATTTAAAAGTGCAGCAAGCTATCTTTCTGTTTCAACGGATGATGGCAGCTATGGAAACCATGGCTTTGCGCTGGATTGTTTAAAAAAGGATTTTGCTGATAAACAGTTTGATATTATTTATGCCTGCGGTCCTAAAGGAATGCTCCGTGCAGTTCAGGCGTTTGCCAAAGAAGCAGGCGTGCCCTGCCAGATTTCTTTGGAAGAGCGTATGGGCTGTGGCATCGGCGCGTGCCTGACCTGTAGCTGTGAAACCCACGAAGAGGGCGCCGGAAAATACAAGCGAGTTTGTCGGAACGGCCCCGTCTTTTGGGCTGAGGAGGTTGTGCTATGAATTTGAAAGTAAACATTTGCGGTGTTGAACTTGAAAATCCTGTCATTGCTGCCTCCGGCACCTTCGGCTTTGGTCGCGAGTATGCAGAGCTTTATGATTTGAGTGAAATCGGTGCTATTTCGGTAAAGGGATTAACCAAAGCACCTCGTGCCGGGAATCCTCCGCCGCGTATTACCGAAACTTACGGCGGAATTTTAAACAGCGTTGGTCTGCAAAATCCCGGTGTGGATGCCTTTATTAAAGATGAAATTCCGTTTTTGCGACAGTATCGTTGCAAAATTATTGCCAACATGGCAGGCAGCACCTTTGAGGATTACTGCGAAATGGCTGAAAAACTTTCTGATGCCGATGTTGATTTATTAGAAATGAACATTTCCTGTCCCAATGTGAAAGCCGGAGGCGCAGCCTTTGGAACAAATCCTGATACAGTGTATGAAATTACCAAGACGGTGAGAAACTATGCAAAAAAACCGTTAATCGTTAAACTTTCCCCCAACGTTTCAGACATCACAGAAACAGCCAAAGCAGCTGAAGCCGGCGGAGCAGATGCGTTGTCTTTGATTAACACGTTAACCGGCATGGCGATTGATATTAAAACCCGTCGCCCCATCTTAGCTAATGTGGTCGGCGGTATGTCTGGTCCTTGCTTGAAGCCTGTTGCAGTTCGCATGGTGTATCAGGTGCGGGGCGCGGTGAACCTGCCGATTATCGGCATGGGCGGCATAACAACCGGCGATGACGCTGTTGAGTTTATGCTGGCAGGCAGCACGGCAGTTATGGTTGGCACGGCTAACTTTACCGATCCGTATGCGTGCCCGAAAGTTCGTGATGGCATAGAATCTTATATGAAGCAATATAATATAGAAGACGTAAACGATTTGGTTGGAAAGGTTATCGTTGGTTAATTTTAGGAGGAAGTCTTTTGGAAGCTATCACATTAGATTACAGCAAGCTTTTATCCACACTTACAGAAAATGACCTGAAGAATATGACCGATGAAGTTTTGGATGCCCACACTGCGCTTATAAACGGAACTGGTGCGGGCAAAGATTTTTTGGGTTGGGTAACCCTGCCAAACGACTATGATAAAGAAGAATACGCCCGGATTAAGACTGCGGCCGAAAAAATCAGACAGTCAGCAGAGGTGCTGATTGTCATTGGCGTTGGCGGCTCTTATTTAGGTGCAAAGGCCGCCATTGATATGCTTACGAATAGTTTTTACAATCTGCAGAAAGATAGCGACAGAAAAACCCCGCAGATATTTTTTGCCGGCAATTCCTGCAGTTCCACCTATCTTTATGACTTAATCAGCTTGGTCAAAGATAAAGATATTTGTTTAAATGTGATTTCTAAATCCGGAACCACAACTGAGCCGGCGATTGCTTTTCGCATATTTAAAGAGTTGATTGAGAAAAAGTATGGAAAAGCCGGTGCAAAAGAGAGAATTTTTGTCACGACGGATAAAGCCCGGGGTGCTTTAAAGCAGTTGTCTGACAGAGAAGGCTATGAAACCTTCACCGTTGCAGACAATATCGGCGGCCGATATTCCGTACTCTCAGCCGTAGGGCTTCTTCCCATTGCGGTTTGCGGTGCCGAACTTGATGAAATTATGCGTGGTGCACAGGATGCTTATCATGAATACAGTGTTTGTGATTTAGAAACAAACACTTGTTATCAATACGCTGCTCTGCGGAATTTGCTGTACAGAAAAGGAAAAACTATTGAAATTCTGGTTAATTTTGAACCCAAGCTTCATTATTTCGCCGAGTGGTGGAAACAGCTCTACGGCGAAAGCGAGGGGAAGGACCATAAGGGAATCTTTCCGGCAGCAATGGATTTTTCTACAGACCTGCATTCTATGGGGCAGTATATTCAGGACGGTCGTAGGGAATTATTTGAAACCGTTCTTCATGTGGAAACGCCAGATGCGGATGTTGCCATCCCGGAGAATGCAGATAATATTGATGGATTAAACTTTTTGGCCGGCAAGTCTTTGGGGCATGTGAACGAAAAATCATTTTTGGGCACGGTTATGGCTCATTATGACGGCGGCGCACCCAATTTGATTATCAATATTCCAAAGATTACGGAATATTATTTTGGAAAACTGGTTTATTTTTTTGAAAAAGCTTGTGGCATCAGCGGTTATTTGTTGGGCGTTAACCCCTTTGACCAGCCGGGTGTTGAAGCATATAAAAAGAATATGTTTGCTCTTTTGGGCAAACCGGGCTACGAGGCAGAGAAGGAAGCGTTGGAAGCACGAATGAGATAGGTCATAAGCGCGTGTTCTTATGCCTGAACAAGGAGGAAATCAATCATGGAGTATACAAGTACCAGGGATAATAATCTGTCGGTTAGTGCAGCGTATGCAATTAAAACCGGTCTGGCGCCGGATGGCGGTTTATTTGTCCCGAAATCCTTCCCGCGGGTGTTTGGGGAGGAGTTATTAGAGCTGGCTCAGTTGTCATATGCAGAGCGGGCAGTCAAGATTCTTGAAAAGTTTTTAACAGATTTTTCTGAAGCGGAGCTTTCTGACTGCGCTTACAGTGCCTACAATAAGGAAAAA
>JAFWAT010000023.1 GCA_017507525.1 Clostridia bacterium
GGTATCAGGCTCCACCAGCTTGTCGCAAAGGTCGTAAATCTCTTCTACTGCTTCATCCCCAAAAAACTTGGGAATCACACCTAAAATATGTCCGCCGGCAGATCGAACCCCTCGCGCTGCAGCACCCATTAAGCCATTGCCGCCACCGCCGAACACCAAAGAATGCCCGCGCTCGACCATGATTCTGCCCATGGCTTCCACTTTTTCAATGTAATCTTGATCAATGGTGGGCGATGCCGCACCATATACGCACAACCTCATAGTTCTGCTCCTTTCTGTATCTACAGTTTATTATATATGTAAAAATTAATTTAAATGCATCAAGTTAGGAATAAAAAATCACAACTATATAAAAGCAAGCATATTATATACAAAAAAAGATTTTGCAGGTGATTTATATGTTTAACAATTCTATACTAAATATCAATAAAAGACCTTATGCGTTTGCAATAATAAATGGAAGTAATGAGTACCCATATATAAATGGTATTGCATACTTTTATAAAGTACAGGCAGGTGTACTGGTTTCCATACAACTAAAAGGATTACCTGTATCAGATAGTATTTGTCAAAAACCAATATTTGCAGTTCATATCCACAGCGGAGGTAGTTGCACAGGCAACAGCACCGATCCATTCGCTGATGCCATGACACACTATAATCCCAATAGTTGCAATCATCCCTACCACGCAGGCGACTTACCACCCATATTTGGTGCAAACGGGCTTGGTTTTTCTGCATTTTTAACAAACCGATTCACCGCTGAAGAAATAATAGGAAAAACTCTTATAATTCACTCCGCACCCGATGACTTTACAACTCAACCGTCTGGTAATTCCGGTATAAAAATCGCTTGCGGTGTCATTTCATATATATATTACATTTTACCCTAATATACACTTTTCTGTTATCAAAACTATACAATGTAGATGCCCTTCATTTTTAATGAATTGACAACTCCGTTGTCATGAATTGGCGTTCCGCCATGATTTCTCGCTCCGCTCCATGAATTGAATTGCCTTTAATGCACCGACAGGTGCAATTCATGAGCCGCAAGGCTCAATTCATGAAATAGTAGATTTCAATTCATGCCGAAGGCAATTCATTGATTTCATCTTCGATGAAATCATTATACCACACTCCCCCAAAAATTACAACTCTCTCAAAAAGACAGAAAGGCAGAAACGACCTTGTCGTTTCTGCCTTATAGCATCAAAGAATAATCTTATTTATTTTTCAGATTAAACCAAGCGTTGATACCGGGATAGTAAGCAATATCGCCCAGTTCTTCTTCGATTCTAAGTAACTGATTGTATTTTGCAACACGGTCAGTTCTGGAGGGCGCACCGGTCTTAATCTGGCCGGAATTTGTAGCAATTGCGATGTCAGCGATGGTCGCATCTTCGGTTTCACCGCTTCTGTGAGAGGTTACAGCAGTGTAACCTGCGCGGTTAGCAGTTTCAATTGCTTCTAAGGTTTCGGTCAGAGTACCAATCTGGTTAACCTTGATTAAGATGGAGTTTGCAACGCCCAGTTCAATACCTTTCTTTAAGCGTTCGGTATTGGTAACAAACAGGTCGTCACCAACCAGCTGAATCTTGTCGCCCAGCTTATCGGTTAAGATTTTCCAAGCATCCCAGTCTTCTTCAGCAACACCGTCTTCTAAGGAGATGATGGGGTATTTAGCAGCAAGGTCTTCCCAGTAAGCAACGATTTCGTCGCGGGTCATGAAGATATCGGTCTTCCAGAAATAGTAACCGTCTTTACCGATCTTCTTAGCTTCTTCAAACATTTCAGTTGCAGCAGCATCGATAGCGATTCTAAAGTCAGCGCCGGGCTTGAAGCCTGCTTTTTCAACAGCTTCTAAGATAACCTGGATAGCTTCTTCATCACTCTTTAAGTTAGGAGCAAAACCACCTTCGTCACCAACAGCGGTGCTGTAGCCCTTGCCCTTTAAAACTGTCTTTAAGTTGTGGAATACTTCTGCACACCATCTGAGTGCTTCACGGAAAGAGGTAGCACCAACAGGCATAATCATAAATTCCTGAATGTTAACGCTGTTGTCAGCATGCTTACCACCGTTGATGATGTTCATCATGGGAACGGGGAAGGTTTTAGCATTGCAACCGCCAATGTAGTTATACAGGCTAACGCCTAAGCACTCAGCAGCAGCCTTAGCACAAGCCAAGGATACGCCTAAGATTGCGTTAGCACCTAAACGGCCCTTGTTGGGAGTGCCGTCTAATGCGATCATGGTACGGTCAATATCAACCTGATCTAAAACGTTCATGCCGATAATAGCTTCAGCAATTTCGGTGTTAACGTTTTCAACAGCCTGACAAACGCCTTTACCTAAGTATTTGCTCTTGTCGCCGTCACGAAGCTCAACAGCTTCGAAAGCGCCGGTAGAAGCACCGGAAGGTACGGAAGCACGGCCTACAAAACCGTCTTCTGTGTAAACCTCAACCTCAACGGTCGGGTTGCCTCTGGAGTCCAGAATTTCTCTTGCCAGCACATCGATAATCTCAATGTATTGTTTCATTGTGTTTTCCTCCTAATAAATATAATTTTTAATAAACTTAAACAATCAGGCTCTTGCCTGTCATTTCGTCAGGTTGGGGTAAGCCTAAAAGGGTGAGCATGGTTGGTGCAATGTCAGCCAGGCAACCACCGTCACGCAGGGCTGCGTCAGTACCTGCCACCACAAAGGGAACTTTGAAGGTGGTGTGCGCCGTAAAGGCTTCACCGTTTTCGGGGTCTACCATCTGGTCAGCATTGCCGTGGTCAGCTGTAACCAGTGCTACGCCACCTTTAGCTAAAACTGCATCAATGACTTTTGCCATGCAGGTGTCAACTGCTTCAACGGCAGAAACCGCCGCAGAGAACACGCCGGTGTGACCTACCATGTCGCAGTTGGCAAAGTTTAAGATGATTACATCGTAGTTATCAGACTCAATGCGGGAAAGCGCTTCTTCTGTAACCTCAAATGCACTCATTTCGGGCTTTAAGTCATAGGTTGCAACCTTGGGAGAAGCAACGAGAGCTCTGTCTTCACCGGAAGAAACCGCCTCAACGCCACCGTTAAAGAAGAAGGTAACGTGAGCGTATTTTTCCGTTTCGGCAATACGGAGCTGTGTAAGATTGTTCTTTGCCAAATATTCACCTAAGGTGTTTGTCAAAACCTGAGGGCGGAATGCCACATCAACATTCGGCATTGTCTTGTCATACTGCGTCATGCAAACGTAGTGAAGGTTCTGATATTCTCTTGAAAATCCTGAAAATTCAGGGTCAACAAAGACACGGGTAATTTCGCGGGCGCGGTCAGGACGGAAGTTTGCAAACACCACACTGTCGCCTTCTGTGATTACACCTACCGGTGCATCATTCTCGGTCACAACAACGGGAATTACAAATTCGTCAGTCACTTCTTTTTCATAAGAAGCAGCAACTGCTTCTACCGCATCAGAGAAGCGTTCTCCAATGCCCAGCGCCATGGCTTCATAAGCCTTGGAAACACGCTCCCAGCGGTTGTCACGGTCCATGGCATAGTAACGGCCCATCACCGTTGCAATTTTACCGCAGCCGATGGAGGCAAGCTCTTTCGATAAAGCTGCTACAAAATCCTTACCTGATGAGGGCGGAACATCACGACCGTCTAAGAAGCAATGGAGATATACTTTCGAAAGCCCTGCCTCTTTGGCAAGCTTCACCAAAGCATAAATATGAGAATTATGGCTGTGCACACCACCGTCAGATAAAAGTCCCATAATGTGCAATGCCGAATTCTTTTCTTGGCAGTTTTTCACTGCACCTAAGAGCGCTTCATTAGTGAAAAAGTCACCATCAGAAATGGATTTGGTAATACGGGTCAGCTCCTGATACACAATTCTGCCTGCACCAATGTTGGTGTGACCAACCTCGGAGTTACCCATCTGACCCTCCGGCAGGCCAACAGCCATGCCGGAAGCATCAAGCAGGGTATTGGAGCATTCTGCCATGAGCTTATCCATATAGGGGGTTTTTGCCGCATAAATGGCGTTCCCCTCGGTTACCGGATTATAACCGTAACCGTCTAAAATACAAAGCAACAAAGGTTTTTTCATTGTTTAAACTCCAATTCAAAATTTAGGAATGAGCAATTACGGAAAAGTCTGCAGCCTTTAAGCTTGCGCCGCCAACCAAACCGCCGTCAATGTCAGGCTGTGCGAAGAGTTCTGCGCTGTTTCCTGCGTTCACACTGCCGCCGTACTGAATGGTTACGCATTCAGCAACACCTGCGCCATAGAGCTCACAGATGCAAGCACGAATGGTGCTGCAAACTTCCTGAGCCTGTTCGGTGGTAGCTGTTTTACCGGTGCCGATTGCCCAGATGGGTTCGTAAGCGATGATGACATTTTTTGCCTGCTCAGCGGTTACGCCCTGGAGTGCAATTTTAACCTGCATGCGAACTAAATCTGCAGTAATGCCCTGTTCACGCTGCTCTAAGCTTTCACCCACGCAAATAATGGGAACAAGACCCTTTTCAAAAGCTTTTAAAACTTTTTTGTTAACGGTTTCGTCTGTTTCAGCAAAATACTGTCTGCGTTCAGAGTGACCTAAGATAACGTATTTAATGCCAAGGTCTAAGAGCATATCCGCGCTGATTTCGCCGGTGAATGCACCCTTGTCTTCAAAATACATATTCTGAGCACCAACTAAAATGTTTGTGCCCTTACAAGCTTCAACAGCAGCCGGCAGACAAACAGCTGTGGGGCAAACAATAATGGTATTTTCAGCGTCAGCTACCAACGGCGCAAGTTCTGCAATCAGTGCCTTGGTTTCAGACGGGGTTTTGTTCATTTTCCAGTTACCTGCTGCTACGGTCTTACGAGCTTTTTTTTTACCAAGGCAAGCAACGCCGGGCAGTTCAATGCCTTCTAAGAATTCAAGGCTTGCACCGCCGCCGGTGGAAATGTGGGTCATCTTGTCAGCAAAGCCAAGGTTTGTTACAGCTGCTGCGCTGTCACCACCGCCGATGATGGTGATTGCATCAGCTGCCGCAACGGCTTCTGCTACAGCGATGGTACCCTTTGCAAAGTTGGGGAATTCAAATACGCCCATAGGACCGTTCCAGATAACAGTCTTAGCGTTTTTAATCACATCAGAGAAAGCCTTAATGGTTTCAGGTCCGATGTCAAGGCCCTGCCAACCATCAGGAATTTCTTTAGAGTTGCAAACCTTCTGATTTGCATCGTCAGCAAAATTATCAGCCGCCACGTTATCAGTGGGGAGCATAATGTTAACGCCCTTCTCTTTAGCCAGTTCTAAAACCTGGCGAGCGTAGTCAAGTCTTTCTTCATCCACCAAAGAATCACCAATGCTGCCGCCCATAGCCTTGCAGAAGGTATAAGCCATGCCGCCGCCGATGATGATGGTGTCAACCTTATTTAAGAGGTTATTGATAACACCGATTTTATCCTTAACCTTAGCGCCGCCCAAAATAGCAACGAAGGGACGCTGGGGATTTTCCAGGGCGCCGCCCATAATTTCAATTTCTTTCTGAATCAGGTAGCCGGAAACAGCGGGGAGAAAATCAGCAACGCCTGCTGTGGAACAGTGTGCTCTGTGAGCAGTACCGAACGCATCATTTACAAAAATTTCAGCCAATGCTGCCAGCTTTTCGGAAAATTCCGGAACGTTCTTGGTTTCTTCAGCGTGGAAACGAACGTTTTCTAAAAGAACAACTTCTCCATCAGCCATAGAAGCTGTCAGAGCCTTAGCGCTGTCACCCACAACATCTTCAGCCATTTTAACGGTCTGACCTAAATATTCAGACAGACGGACTGCAACCGGAGCCAGGCTATATTTCATATTAAACTCGCCCTTGGGACGACCCATATGAGAACACAGAATAACCTTTGCACCTTCTGAAACCAGATACTTAATGGTGGGCAGTGCGCCGACGATACGGTTATCGTTGGTGATAACGCCTTCGTCATTCATGGGTACGTTAAAATCGCAACGTACTAAAACCTTTTTTCCTTTAACAGCGATATCTTCTACTGTTTTTAAAATCATGTATCTCACCTCTCCTTAATATATACTTTATTATTATACTTTATTTTGTCAAAACTTTCAAGTCATACTTTGATAAATTTTTGTTAATTTCCTCATTTTATTTTCACGGAAAATTAGACAAATTATACCAAAAGCACTTAAGAGCAATTTTTAAAAGAAAAAACTGCAAAAAATTTGCAAATTTTTTAAATATTAAAAATCTATTCATAATCTGGAAATATTTTCGAGTTATAATAAATGTACCGGGTAATCACCGGTACAGAGACCACCATCTCTGATTTTCATAATAATCCCCCCCAAAGGACTACGGCTCCCGCCGTGGTCCTTTCCCCTTTTATAGTCCGTTTTTACAAGACTGCCGGAGATGGTACAAATAAATGATAAGAATGATTGCCTATAAAAAAGCTTTTCAAGCTTCAACCCCCTAACCCCAAATCTTGGGGCAAAAAGGAAAGCTTTGTTTGCTTTCCGTCATCACAACCTGTCGGTTGTAATTTCCTACTAAGTAAATAAATATCCACCCGCATAGCGGGTGGTTTTTCATTTTCGGGCATAGCCCTAATACTACTGGCTGCGCTACATAAGCGCTTTTTTATTGGCCTGCCAGCCTTGCAACTACTACTTGCTACCCATAAATGGGTTGCCTTTTTACAGGCTTCCCCTTGAGGGGAAGCTGTCGAGCATAGCGAGACTGATGAGGTGTTTGTTTTCACACGTTATTGCTATTA
>JAFWAT010000024.1 GCA_017507525.1 Clostridia bacterium
TCAAGGGGAAGCCTGCAAAAAGGCAACCCATTTATGGGTAGCAAGTAACAATTGCATGGCTGGCAGGCCAATAAAAAAGCGCTTATGTAGCGCAGCCAGTAGTATTAGGGCTATGCCCGAAAATGAAAAACCACCCGCTATGCGGGTGGATATTTATTTGTGTAGTGTAAAATTTTAATTGGCAAAAATAAGGGAAATGGCATTAAATTTTTTACTATTTTTTGAAATGCCTTGTAAAAATATCATCTTTTTCCAGTAGTTCTTCGACGGTTGAAAAACCAAGACGATGCAACAGCTCAATGACATAAGGATTTTCTGCCGGCGTTTCATAGGCGGCATCGCTGCCATAATCCTTTACATGCTCCTTGCCGCTTGTGTGGTCGATTAACACCTTAGGACCGCCGACACAGCCCCCGGTGCAGCCCATACCCTCAATGAAATTTGCAGAGATTTCTCCTGTCTGCACCTTTTGAATTAAGCTGCGGCAACCGGCAACGCCATCTGCCCTTTGGGAGGTAAGGGGGATAGTACGATTGGGGCGAAGCTTCTCAAGGCATGCATGAACCGCCTCGCTGACGCCACCGGAGTAGGCATAAATCCGACCGGCGGTAGAGGAGTGCTCCCGGGCATCTTCAGGAAGTGAGGCAAGGTCGAGTTCGGCAATATCAAACATTTCCTGCACTTCTTGAAACGTTAACACATAGTCAACCGCATCACGGACATCTGCCTCTTTTGCCTCTGCTTTTTTAGCAATGCAGGGACCGATAAAGACCGTAACAGCATCCGGATGCAACCGTTTAATGCCTCGACCGCAGGCGACCATAGGGGAAACAGAACCGGGGATGTGGTCTAACAACCCTGCTTTTTTACACATAGAAAGCCAAACAGGACAGCAGCAACTGGTCAGCATATAATCCGCGTCGGTTTTGACGTGACGGTCAAATTCTAAAGCTTCCTTTAAGGTTAAAATATCGGCAAACAGCGCCACCTCTACCATGCCGGCAAAACCTAACAGCTTAAAGGCAGTTCTCAGCTTGCCCGGTGTTACATCATGACTGAACTGCCCGATGAAAGCCGGCGCAATCATGGCATAAACCGGATGCTTTTTCTTGTTAATTTCATTTAAAATCGGCAGGGCTTCCTTGGCATCGGTCAGGCAGGGAGATTGGCAGGCATCGAGGCAGGCACCGCAGCTTTGACAAGCATCAACATCTACGCAAAGCTCGCCCTTTTCATTTTTAGAAAGAGCACCGAAGCTGCAGGATTTTATACAAGCACAGTCCGGCTCGCCGCAATCGCAGGTGCGTGTCGTCCAGATGGGCGGTTTTTTGTCCGGATTTAAAAGGCAGTCTAAGTGGTGGCTGTCAAAGTCTCCTTTTTCTAAGCGGCTAATAGCCTCATCCAATTCCTTTTTTAATGCTGATTTTGTGAGTGTCACATAAAGATCCCTGAATTTTTGCATACATAGATTTCCTTCCGCTGTTTTCTGTTAGTTTTTGTGTTTGTTATGCATTTATGCAATAAAAATGTTTATGGCTTATGTTTATTATACCACAAATTTTTGAATTAAACTTTTTAAGGTTATTTGTGGTGCAATGAACGCAACCTATTAAAATTCATTAAGGTATGCGTTCATTATAACATAAGTACAAAATAAAATAAATTAAAATTTTATTGTTTACAATTTATATTTTCTATGATATAATAAGGAAGATTGAGGAAAAATTATTTTCGTTATCGGGCAAATGTCCGACACATTAAACAGGAGGTAAACCAATGAGCAAAAAGTATGTTTACTTATTTAGCGAAGGCGACGCCAGCATGAGAAATCTGCTGGGCGGTAAAGGTGCTAACCTGGCTGAAATGACCAAGTTGAACCTGCCTATCCCCCAGGGCTTCACCATTTCTACCGAAGCCTGCACACAGTACTATGAAGATGGCAGAAATATCAATGATGATATCAAAGCTGAAATCATGGTAGCTATTACCAAGATGGAAGAGATTACCGGCAAGAAATTCGGCGATCTGGAAAATCCCCTCTTGGTATCTGTTCGTTCCGGTGCAAGAGCATCTATGCCCGGTATGATGGACACCATCTTAAACCTTGGTTTAAATGAAGAAGTAGTTGACGTTCTGTCTAAAAAGGGTAATCCCCGTTGGGCTTGGGACTGCTACAGAAGATTTATCCAGATGTATTCTGACGTTGTTATGGGTGTCGGCAAAAAGTATTTTGAAGAACTCATTGACAAAATGAAGGAAGAAAAAGGCGTAACACAGGACGTTGACCTGACCGCTGAAGATCTGGCAGAACTGGCTGCACAGTTTAAAAACGAATTCAAGAAGGAAAAGGGCTTTGATTTCCCCGCAGACCCCAAGGAACAGTTAATGGGCGCAATTGAAGCTGTATTCCGTTCCTGGGATAACCCCCGTGCAAATGTTTACCGTCGTGACAATGATATCCCGTATTCCTGGGGTACCGCTGTTAACGTACAGATGATGGTATTCGGTAACATGGGTGACACTTCCGGTACCGGTGTTGCATTTACCCGTGACCCGGCAACCGGTGAAAAGCACCTGATGGGTGAGTTCTTAATGAACGCACAGGGCGAAGACGTTGTTGCCGGTGTTCGTACTCCCCAGAAGATTGACCAGTTAAAAGAAGTAATGCCTGAAGTTTATGAACAGTTCATCAAGATCTGTAACACTTTGGA